>JBGOWS010000072.1:0-9249 GCA_041478735.1 Thermodesulfovibrionia bacterium
AAATATCCTTCTGTCTTCGTCTTCTTTGTAGATGGGTTTCCTTGCGTTTCCTCGTGAAGTTATATGATAGACTGCTCCGTCATATTCTATCCTGAGAGGCCTTGCCATGTTGTTTTATAACTTAACAATCGCTTAAAATGCAAGAAACAAGACCTGACCCCCATGCTTTTGAGTGGAAGCCGAAACTAAATCCGATTCTATTTTTTTTCAAGGACGATCCTGTGTTTTAAAAGCGATATCTCTTTTATGTCTCCATCAAAGACCTTCTGTTCTCCAAAGAGGTTTTTTAGATAAATCTTTCCTTCCTCAGGTCTCATGACATCCACATTTTCTAAATAAAGCTCTTCTTTTCCATCCTTATAAATATAGGCGTTTGCTTCGCACATATTATTTCTCCTTTCCCATCTCCTGTCTAATGGTCTCTATAATTTTTTCTAGCATATGCGGAAGAGGTTCTTTTGCCACTCCTATCACGTCTATACCTTCCTGATTTAGTGGTAGAAGGATTTTTTTTGCATTAGATGATGCAATTGCCTCTGCCATCTTTGGCGTCAGTTCCCCGAACATCGCATTAGGAAGAACAATACTCAGGGGGCCTATAATCATGTTTGCCCTATTTGCATTCCAGACGATTGCATTTTCTCCTGTGGCACCCTTGTTTGACCTTGATTTCATCATAGCTGATGTTGCAGCAGCATTTGTACCGAGTGCGAAAATTTCTATCGCATCTCCGAATTCATCCCTTAGCCTTTTGACAATCAGGCTTCCAATGCCACCGCCCTGGCCGTCAACTACAGCAATCTTAAACACAAAATAAGTATAAGAATATCTTCTACGCTATGTCAAACTGTGCGGTCCCTTTTGGGATTATACTTGGCAATGCATCTTTTACAGAGGGTGGAGAAAAGTGTAATATTTACAGGATATGGGATATAATAGTCTTTCAGTAGAATAGGAGGATGCTATTAAAAAATTACCTGACAGAAGGGGCTATTTTGGTATTTACGGCGGGCGTTTTGTCCCTGAGACCCTTATGCCTGCACTTAAAGAGCTTGAGGAGGCATTCTTTTATTCTAAAAAAGATAGGGATTTCCAGAGAAAGCTCGAACAGCTGCAGAAGACATATATAGGAAGACCTACGCCACTTTATTTTGCCAGCCGCCTTACAGAACATCTAAGCGGAGCAAAGATATACCTGAAGCGTGAAGACCTTGCACATACAGGTGCACACAAGATAAACAATGCCGTTGGCCAGGTATTAATTGCAAAGAATATAGGGAAGAAAAGGGTGATTGCAGAGACAGGTGCCGGACAGCATGGTGTGGCAACTGCAACAGCAGCAGCACTTGCAGGCCTCGAGTGTGAAATATATATGGGCAGCGAGGATATGAAGAGGCAGGCGTTGAATGTATTCAGGATGAGGCTGCTCGGAGCAAAGGTTACAGAGGTAGCAACTGGTTCGAGGACATTAAAAGATGCAATTAATGAGGCCTTGCGCGACTGGACTACAAACGTCCTTTCAACACATTATGTTTTGGGTACAGTATTCGGACCCCATCCATTCCCTCTTATGGTCAGAGACTTCCAATCAGTTATCGGGAGAGAGACAAAAAGGCAGATAATTGATGCTGAAGGTGGGCTCCCTGATTATCTTATAGCCTGTGTTGGCGGCGGAAGCAATGCCATGGGGCTTTTCTATGAATTTCTAAATGAGGATGTAAAGATGATCGGTGTTGAAGCAGGAGGCAAAGGTATAGAAACAGGAGAGCATGCTGCAAGGTTTGCAGGCGGCTCTATCGGTGTATTTCAGGGATGTATGAGTTATCTCCTGCAAGACGATGACGGAAATGTCCTCGGAACACATTCTGTCTCAGCTGGTCTTGATTATGCATCTATCGGGCCTGAACACCCCTATTTGAGAGACACAGGGCGTGTTCGGTATACATATGCAACTGATGATGAGGCCCTGTCTGCATTTGAGCTCTTATCAAGGACAGAAGGCATTATCCCTGCACTTGAGTCTGCCCATGCACTTGCAGAGGTTGTAAAACTTGCACCTGGGCTTTCAAAAGATGAGGTTATTGTAGTAAACCTTTCTGGCCGGGGTGATAAGGACGTCCAGCATGTTGCAAGAATTAAGGGGATATATCTGTGATATCGAGGATCGGGAAGACATTTAAAGAATTAAAGAATAAAGGGAGGAAGGCCTTTATCCCTTACATCATGGCAGGGGATCCTTCCTTAGATAAGACAAAAGAGGTCGTGCTTTTATTTGAGGAGTGTGGAGCGGATATTGTCGAACTGGGTGTGCCGTTTTCAGACCCTTTGGCAGATGGCCCAACAATCCAGCGTGCGTCTGAAAGGGCATTAAAAAATGGAGTAACCTTAAGAAAAGCCATCTCACTCGTAAAAGACATAAGACAGATGACCCAGATACCTATAGTCCTTATGACCTACTTCAATCCTGTATTTAAGTATGGAGTGGAGAATTTTATAAAGGATGCTAAGATTGCAGGAGTTGATGGTGTTATTATCCCTGACCTTCCACCCGATGAAGCAGAAGATTTTATAAAGCTATCAAGAGAGGCAGCACTCGATACTATTTTCCTCCTTGCGCCAACATCAACAGAGGACAGGATAAAGAAAGTTATAAAAGCATCGAAAGGTTTTATATACTATATCTCGGTAACAGGGATAACAGGAACTACCCTTCTGCTTGATGGCTCGATGGAGGTATTGATATCAAAAATAAAAAGGTACACAGACAAGCCAGTAGCAGTTGGTTTTGGGGTTTCTACCCCTGAAGAGGCATCGGCAGTTGCAAGGGTATCTGACGGGGTTATAGTGGGCAGTGCTATAGTCAAGAAGCTTTACGAGTCTCCTGATGAGCTAAGGAGGTATATTCTCAGTCTGAGGGAGGCAATAAAGTGAACGATGTGTTAAGAGGTTTGAGAGTTATTAAGGATCTCAGAATTGAATGGACATCCGTAAGTCGTCATCGTTTGTTGTCCGTCATGCCCGCAGGTCGTAAGCGGGCATCCAGTGGTTTTCTGGATTCCCCGGTCAAGCCGGGGAAATGACAGCCATAATGAATGAATGTGATTGTAATTACTAAGGAGTTCATAAGTAAGACTGCACCCCCTCACCCTCGCCCTCTCCCACCAGTGGAGAGGGGACTGTCTTTTATACTTCCCCTCCCTCGATGGGAGGGGTTGGGGAAGGTGTTATATTTTTATGTCCCTTTGTGAGCCGAAGGGTTCATGTGGGTTTAGGCTATATTTAAGTGAAACGCAGGATATATAGAAGGTGTCAAAATGGCCTGGTTTAAGAAGACAAAAGAGATAAGGACTGATAAAAAAGGAAAGATACCCGAAGGACTGTGGGTTAAGTGCGATGGCTGTAAGGAAATAGTATACAAGAAAGAGATAGATAAGAACCTCAAGGTATGCCCAAAATGCAATTACCATTTCAGGATAAGTGCACGTGAGCGACTGAAATTCCTCGTTGATGAAGGAAGTTTCATAGAACTGGATGAAAATTTTGTCTCACTGGACCCGCTTAAATTTAAGGATACCATCTCTTATAAAGACAGGATAAAGGAGAACCAGGAAAAAAGCGGACTCAAGGAGGCTGTGATTTCAGGTGATGCGCTTATAAAAAGTTATCCTGTAAGTCTTGTCATCATGGACTTTTACTTTATGGGTGGCAGTATGGGCTCTGTTGTAGGTGAAAAGGTATCGAGGGCAGCAGAAAGGGCACTGGAAAAAAAACAGCCGCTTATAACTGTTTCGTCATCCGGTGGGGCAAGGATGCAGGAAGGGATCTTTTCGCTTATGCAGATGGCAAAAGTATCTGCTGCTATAGGCAGGCTGAAGGATAACGGGCTTCTTCATATATCGATTCTATGTGATCCGACATTCGGCGGTGTTACTGCAAGCTTTGCCACGCTGGGCGACATAATTATTGCCGAACCGAAAAGCCTGATTGGGTTTGCAGGCCCGAGGGTGATTGAGCAGACCATCAAACAACCACTTCCGGATGAGTTCCAGAGGGCCGATTTCCTTCTCGATCACGGGATGATAGATATAGTTATAGGCAGAAGAAACCTGAGGGAAACTCTTGCCAAGCTCTTCGAAATTCTCCTATGAGCTATAGCGGGACGATTAATTATCTTTATAATCTCCAGAAACATGGCATCAAATTCGGGCTTGAAAATATAAGCAGGCTTATGTCTTCGCTCGGCAACCCGCATGAATCATTTCTTTCTGTTCATGTTGCAGGTACAAACGGGAAGGGTTCGGTATCAGCGATTATTGCGTCTGTTTTAAGAACCGCCGGCCTCAAGGTTGGGCTTTTTACATCGCCCCATATAGTTAGCTTTACAGAGAGGATAAGAATTAATGATGAGGAGATAACCGAGAATGATGTTATAGGGCTTACTGAGGAGATCAGGGGTGTTGTTGAGCGCCGCGGTGATTTTTCACCTACATTTTTCGAAGTAGTAACTGCGATGGCGCTGATGTATTTCAAAAGGAAAAAGGTGGATATAGCGGTAATAGAGGTGGGTATGGGAGGTAGACTCGATGCTACAAACATAATTACACCTGAGGTATCTGTTATCACAAACATAAGCTATGACCACCGGGAATTTCTTGGGGCTACACTTAAAAAAATAACTCATGAGAAGGCAGGGATAATAAAAGATGGTGTACCGGTTGTAGTCTCATATCAAGAACCGGAAGCAATGGAGGTTATTGAGAGGAAGGCAATAGAAAAGGGTGCCAGGCTGTATGTCTATGGCAGAGATTTTTCTTCGGTACTTAGAAGAGAAGATCTTTCAGGAATATGCTTTGACTACTGGAGTGGCGATTCACAATTCGCGATTCCCAATTTAGTCCTGCCGCTTATCGGTGAGCACCAGATGCAAAACGCCTCAGTTGCGATAAAAACTATTGAACTCTTCTCTAAAAAATTAACTTCTCACTTCTTATTTCTTACTTCTAATACCAATTTGCCTTCATATTCATCACCCTCCCCACCCCCTCCCGTCGAGGGAGGGGCTATTTATAAACCCTCTCCCCTTGCGGGAGAGGGAGAGGGTGAGGGGTACCATAAATTTTTAAATACAACTTGGTATAACTTCATCAAGGAAGGTCTTGGGAATGTTAAGTGGCCGGGAAGGCTTGAAATTGTTAAAGAAGACCCGCTTATTTTAATAGACGGTGCTCATAACCCTGCTGCAGCAGAAGCTCTGTCTAAGGCATTTAAAAAACCTTTCCTCAGAAAATATGGAAGGATTATAATTGTACTCGGCATCATGGGTGACAAAGATGTAAGGGGAATAATGGAACCATTGTTGCCTTTTGCATCTGAGATCATTCTTACTTCTCCTGAATACAGCAGGGCAGCTTCTCCTGAAAAACTTGCAAGTACTGCAGCATCGTTGGGATTTTTAAATACGCGGATTGCACCTACTGTAAAAGATGCTATCGAATTAGCGGAAAATATTTCTCAACAGTCAAATCCCCCCTTACCTCCCTTTACTAAAGGGGGGATGGGGGGGATTCATAACTCATCACTTATAACTCATCACTCGTCACTCATTTTAATTACTGGTTCATTTTACACAATAGGCGAGGCTAAGGAAGTGCTTGGAGTGAAGGGTATACTTGCAAAGCTGAGAGAATGAGAAGAGTACAGAGCACAGAGCACAGAGCACAGAGCACAGACAGTCTGTTATCTGTTATCTGTGTTCTGTGCTTTGTCTTCTGTCTTCTGTCTTCTGATTACTGTTCTGCAGAAGAACGGACAATCATAACTTCCGAAACCCTCGAATATATTAAAGAGATGTCCACATATATCGCAAAAGGTAATGTAAAGATTCAGAGGGCTGATACTGTCATCGAAGCCGACGAGATGAGATATAATGAGCAGACATCCGGGATTATTGCAGTAGGGGCTGTAAGATACAGTGACACTGACACATCAACCACAGCAAGCAGAGCGGAGTTAAATCTCGAGGCAAAAACAGGCATGCTCTACAACGCAGAAATTTTTTACAGGAAAGATAATTATCGTATCTCGGGGAAGGAGATTGAAAAAAAAGGCGAGAAATATTACTTCAGCCCTGAGGCAACATTTACAACCTGTGATACCCCGCCTGCATGGTGTTTCAGAGGGAGGGACATAGATTTTTTGATCGGGGAGAAGTTGAAGGCAAGGGATGTGTCTTTTCGTATCAAGAATGTCCCTGTCCTCTATTCCCCCTATTTCCGGGCGTCGATTCTTACTGAAAGACAGACAGGATTTTTAATGCCGTCTATAGGGTATAGCAATTTAAGGGGAGTATATTTAAATGTACCTTTCTTCTGGGCGATATCAGAAAACCGCGATGCAACTATTATTATGGATATATACACTAAGAGAGGTGTTGGAGAAGGCATAGAATACAGATATATAGAGCCGAAGAATATAAGCGGCAAGTGGTGGCTTTATCATCTAAGAGACAATAGCCTTGATAAAAACTTCTATGAGTTAAAGGCCCTCCATGAGCAGAGGACTACGGGAGGAATTGGCGGCTTCCTGAATATAAATTTTGTAAATGAAAAGGAATTTTATAGGGAGTTCAAAACTAATCTTGATGTGCGCACGAACCGCTTTCTGGAGTCAACAGGAGAGATAACACTTCCTTTTTCGAACTCCCGTGGTTACCTGTTATCGCAGTACTGGATTGATCTCAAAGAAAATAGCAAACCCGTTCCTCAGAAATTACCTGAGGCAGGATATATCCTGAACCCCGCAAAGACCGGTCATTTCTGGTTTTCTGCAATGACAACTATTTCCAGTTTTTGGAGGGATGAAGGTGTCTATGGGCAGAGACTCGATATTTATCCGCGTATATTACATAAGTTCGGGAGCGAGGTTGTGGTTTTGCAGACCCTCGGGTTACGGGAGACAGCATATTCTTTGCACAGGAGCGAGGATAACTTCCTTCATAGAGAAGCTATTGAATACAGCATATTAGCTCATACAAGGCTTTTAAAAAGATATGGGTCTTTCACACATGTGTTAGAACCCTCCCTCGGATATAACCTTATTACAGATTCTGAGAGTTTACCCCTGTTCGATTCAACAGAACTTTTTAAAAAAACATCCAGGATAGAGCTTTCCTTGCTTAACAGATTTTTAAATAAGAGCGGGGAGTTTATGGTTCTCAGGGCTTCACAGGGTTTTGACTCATATCTTGGAGCTAGGCCATTTCTACCATTAAGGCTTGAAATAGGGATAAAAAGGCCTGTCTCGATGCGCTTTGATGCAAGCTACGATGTAAATACGGGCAGGTTTGAGAGTATAAATTCTGACCTGTGGATGAAGGTCTCTGAAGTGACAATTTCGGCCGGGCAGAGGTATAACAGGCAGGGTGACATACTCACCTATGTTTCAAGCATTGGACTATATCCATATAAGTCCCTGTATATGGAGGGAAGGCTATGGTATGATGCCAAAGAAAGAGAGGTAAAAGACGTTTCCCTGAATGTGAAATATACAAGCCAGTGCTGGGGTGTAATTTTAGAATTTATTAAAAGGCCGGATGACTTTACTGCAGCAGTGATGTTTGAGCTAAAAGGTATTTCCAAAGGTCTCAGGATTTAAGCCCCGATATCTCCTTCTCTGTTCTTGCTATTATATCTTCTACAGAAGTTTTATCTGAATCTATCAGAATTTCCGGATTCAGCGGCTCTTCATAAGGTACTGCCATGCCGGGCACAGGCCAGCCTTTAGCCCCCTTTTTGTAGATGTCTTTTGGCGCCTCATGAGTTTCTAACCTCTGCTTCTCCCGCTGGATGCATAACTCTATAGGGCATCTGAGATATACCTCTACATATCTGGGCATAAGTTGTCTTGCAAGTTCGCGCCATCTTCTGAGGTTTCCTGTTGCATCTATGATTATGTCATGTCCGAGTTCTGTTAGCGTTTTTGCAAGATAGACCAGCGCCCTGTAAACTATTTCCCTTTCCGAATCAGAATAAGTTGGCTCGGGTGTAACAACCTTTCTCATCTCGTCCATTCTGAGAATGGTAAATTCAGGATGGGCCTTTTTCAGTGCATCAGCAACTGTGCTCTTCCCGCTCCCCGGAAGCCCCGTTATCCAAATTGCGATACCATACATTACGTTCGCCCCAACTGTTCCATAGACCTATTAAACCATATAAGCGATCTCTTGTATATCAGACTTTATTTCAACATCTCGGAAAATTTTTAAAATTGTCATTCCCACGAAAGTGGGAAACCAGAGAATAATGTGCTGGATTCCTGCTTTTCGCTCCCGAATACTGCTTTCGGGATTCCTTTAAGAAGGATTCCGGACAATCTGAAATGACAGAGTTTGATGGGAAAATATACGGTCCTAAAGAAGCTCTTTGAATTCCTCGTCGGTAAGCCCTGCATCCTTGACGATGGATTTAAGGGTATAAGGATTCAGTCTTTTATGGTCTGGAATAGTAATGCGATGAGTTCCATCAGACATGCCGATATGTTTACCCCTTGTTACAATTTTAAATCCAACCTTACTGAATGCCCTGACCGCACGCTCGGCAGAGACATCAGCAAACAGCATTTAGGCGGGAACCTCCACCTGATATACGGTGGAATCCTTTGTCTCTTCTTCTATCATCTGGAGGTATGTTTTAATGGCGTCTTTGATATTCTCAATGGCTTCTTCAAAAGTATCACCTTGGCTGTGGCATCCCGGGAGTGCAGGGCAATGCACATCGAAACCGTATTCAGTTTTGTTGACAACAACGGTGTATTTCATAACTAAACTTTACCATATGCAGAATTTTTCTGTCAAAAACCCACCCGCTGCCCTCCGAGAAGGGTTTCCTCCCTACTAAAAATAGTAACGTAATACCCAAATAGAAATGTCCTATTCCAAAGGTGCTATACTGCCTCTTTTTTGACAAAAGGGAGGGCAGATGGCAGGAAAGGACATGATCATGTTACATCAAAGGGAGTTAAAGCGGTTACCCGTAATCCACAAAGTGCTTGATGAGACATTAAACTTGATCATTGAGTAAGAGGAATAAATACGATAGAAGAAGCGAACAACTTTTTAAAGAGTTATCTGTCTTCTCATAACAAGCGGTTTGCGGTGAAACCAAAAGAGCAGAACGATCTGCATAGAGACATACCCAAGGGACTGAATCTCGATAAGATTCTTTGTATCAGGACAGAGAGGACCCTGAGGAA
>JBGOWS010000223.1:0-4064 GCA_041478735.1 Thermodesulfovibrionia bacterium
CTTTTCCAGATACTATAACCCTAATTAAATCTACCTGCTTTTAATGGGTTTACATCCTTTATGTTTTACTCTGACATTCAATTTGAGAATTAGCAATATTTATACCGAACAGTATTGGGACAACCCCAATATTTTCATCTGAAGCGTGATCTAAAGTCGAGAAAAGAAGGAAGACCGAGAAAGAAGAAACCTTAATAATATGGAGGTTGTCCCCTTATTTCCCTTTACGGACACAAAAAGGGGCAAGATTGGGTTCAGGAGAGAAAGGGAGAAATGAAGACAATGAGCAACATGATTAATACACTTGAATTCTTGCCCCCTCACCTCCTTGAATCCTGTTTTTTGAGAATCATCGGGAAGGTTGTGAAAAAGGAGAAGTATTAAGGAATTTCTTCTCGCAACTAAACTCGTTGCCTGGCAACTAAGTTTATTTGCTGAGCAAATAAATACTTGCATCTGCAAGTAAAATTAGTTGCAAATGCAACTAAATAGTTGCTACTGACCTTTAAGCCCATACTTTGCATCTCTGTCACCTTTTCCAAGGCGTTCCAACTTGCCTGATTTTACTAATTTAGTGAAAAGTCTCGATGCCTTATAAATATCTACACCGAGCAGTTCCCTTGCCTGCCTATTTGATATAGGACCATATTTTTTTACATATTCGAGAATAAGCTCTGGATACCTTACCTCATCAATGCCTTTCTCTCTGATATAGCTAATCGCATCGCCAAAGTATTTATATAATTTGCTGCTTAATCTGTAAATTTGTCCTTTTTTAATGCCGCTCTTTTCCAGATAACCCACAGCTATCATTTTCATCAATATTTCACGGGTTATTGCAGCATCGAGTTGTAATATTGCAGGAGCCTGGCTTAATGACAATTCCCTCTGACGTCTCAAAACAGAAAGAATAAGAAGTTCATCGAGACTTATTTCTTTCACCTGCTTTTCAGATTCTTTCACAAACCTGACAAACTGCTCATCAAGAGTTCCGTCTCTGATTATAACTCTCACCGAATGTCCATCTGAAAAATAGGCAGGGACTTCTTTCCCGAGAGCTAATTGCGTATAGAATATCCTTTTGACACCCATTCCAGCCTTTTCAACAAGTCCTATTTTTCTTAAAACCTCAGCGAGATGTCTGTTTCTGGGTCTTGAATCCTGCCTCAAAATATTTTCAGGGGTTATGCCACTCAAAAAACCACCCGGATTGCTTATCTCTAAACGATCTTTAAAATGCCGTATAAATATAGCGGCTGTTTCAGAATAATCTCTATGAAGAACCGCATTCAGAATAACTTCTCTATAAGTATCCTCTATCCTCAGGGAAGTCCTTAATCTCAAAATGGAAGAGCCCTATTTTTACTGTGGTAACCTTATTGTAAAGCTCTACGTTCTGATAAACATCTTCCAGAATAGAAAGGAGTCCATTTTTCTGTTATAGACCTTTTGTCATATTTTATGTCACTCTTCATATGTAAGTAAGTGACCTCATGAGAAGGAACATATTTCTCTATGACATCTTCTTTACCAATCAAAAGAATCCCTGCAATAGTAGGATTATTATTCCTTATAAGACCAAGCTGTTTAAGAAATTCTTCATCTCTGAGTTTCAACAATGCTGACTCAGGCTTCTTTGCTCGTATAATATTTCTTAGCCTTTCCATCTCTATCTTGCTCAAGTCATGAGGAGTCAGGTTCTTTGCCGCTTCAGCAGTAAAATCTATAAGCCCTAATTCAACAGATCGTTGATGCCGCATTGACCCAGTCATAGGCTTGCATTCTCTTCCAATTCTTATTTTTGCAGTCCCGTCTGTTGTTGTATGTATTCCTATACCTTTAGCAATATGAACAAGTAAGATTGTAACTCCTATGTCTTCAATGCGAAGTTCTTCAATATCAACGAGTATCTTGGGATCAGTTGCCTCATAAATGCGGGACTTCATCTCATGAACATTGTAGCCGCTACAGCCAGTAATGGCTTTCTCTCTTCCTTTGACTTTATCGTCCACTCCAAGCACAAGAGTGCCGCCATTCTGGTTGGCAAAGCAAACAGCGTATTCGTTGAGCATCTTGTATAATTCTTTTGACTTGTCAGTCCATTTCTTGAAATCGATAGTCTCCGATTCAAGCTCTTCAGCTTTCTTGTGCTCAAGCTGCTCAAGAATATTAAGAAATTCTTCTTTTGAGTGTCTCAAAGCTTTTCTATTCTTTATGTGACTCTATTTCCTTTTTAAGGTTCTCAGCAAAATGCTCAGCCTCGTCTTCTCTAATAAATTCATGCTGACAGGGCATTCGGTGCATTATATTCTGAGCCTTAATAAACGCCGACTTCAGTCTTTCATCCTGAGGAGATCCTATTAAAACATTTAACTTAAACGGCTCGCCTCCATCGACTAGACTCGTGATTCTGCCTAACCAGCCATTAGCTTTATCAGTTATAAAATTAGCCTCTAATAAATCAAAAGAAACCGGCTCATGTATATGCCATTTTTCATTTTTCCAGCAGTACTTAAATTCGTAGTCATAGTTAGTTCCTATGATCTGATGCGGTTTAAGATTGCCAAGGATACGTTTTTCCTCCAAATGCCTCTTATAAACTTTCCATATATCTTCATCACTCCTACTATGTTTTTCTGTCTTCTCATAGTATTTTTCCACGTACCGACTATAAATCTGTTCAAGGGTTTCGTGAGGGTTTTCTGTTAACCCATAACCTTCCGGAGAGAATTGCAGGGAACTGTCATCGATTGGCAAAACCCTTACGGTGAAGTCCATCACACTTTTGGGCATCTTATCGAATGGGAGTTCTGAGGCCAATCGTTCGCCCTCTTCCTCCAGTCTTGCCTGAATATATCTGGCAACCTGCCGATAGTGGTCGCCGCTTATGTTAGAGAACATTTTCGAAAGGCGTCCATATCTTGAGGTGCATATTGCGCTGAGGAATTTAGCTTTTGGCGCATACAGCACCACCCCGACGTTGATAAACTCTCCGGTCACGATATCATGGATATACCTCAAAACCGAGAAGCTGTAAGGTATTTTCATTGTAATATCCTCCTTACTTCATCAATAAAATCATTGATGTGTTTTAAGATTTCGTTAATATGGTCTGTCATTTTTGTTATGTTGTGATTTCGCCACTCCTCTGGAATATTTGAAACAATCATTTCCAGGACACCATCAGAAAAAAGCTCAAGCGCTCCGGCAAATCTATCGAGATTAAGCGATTGGCCCTTTAGATTTCCATAGAATAAATAGTCTTTCAGAAAACCTAAACTTGTTATCTGCCATGGATTAGATAACGGCAAAATTTCGTATATGAAAGAGAAACCCATCTCATGGTCAATAATGTATAACTCATCACCTCTCCACAAAATATTCGGCCTGGCTCCTCTATCAGGGTTTTGTATCATAGCATCAAAGGCAAATATCTCTGCCGCCAAGGGTTTCAAACTTAATGGTATCGCCTTGCCAACAGGCCATGTATCAAAACCTCCCGTGATTACCTTGCTGCCGAAATTTAAACCAGCGCTTCCTTTAATTTTCAACGAGAGAGCAGGGTCGGGAATAACTTCTGCCATCAATGGATCTATATTAATTATAGCAGCTTCAGGAGTTGGTATATCAAGAAAATTTGCCAGTTGAGATGCGATCAGTTCAGCAGTAAGACCATTCTCCCTATTCTCCATGCCCGCCTTAAGTTTAACAACATATTCGCCGTTTATGTCGTTGCTCTCATTTTCACAGAAAAAAAGACAGGGTTTTGTTCTGCCCGAAGATAGGCTTCTTTGAAAAGAGGTTGCATTTAAAACGGGAATGTTCATAAAAATCTTTTAGTCTTTTTTACGATTACCTTCATTAAGATTAAAACACTTTTCATAATTTTATCTTCACGCTATCAACTCCCCTGTGCAAGTCCGCTGCATGAGGCTGTTGAAAAGTTCATCGAGTTTCTTCCTGCTCTCTGCCTGTCTTGCTTTCTCAGCCTCTATATCCTCAACGAGCGTTGCAAATTCCTGCTGGAGAGGAAGAGGGGGAATTGGGATTTCAAATTTCTCAAC
>JBGOWS010000114.1:0-6880 GCA_041478735.1 Thermodesulfovibrionia bacterium
CTGGAGGCAAGACTTATCAGGTATGCCGATGATTTTGTCGTATTATGTAAAGGCAACACCGGTAGGATATTGAATGGGATAAAGACGGTGCTTGGAGAATTACAATTAAACCTTCACGAGGGAAAGACAAAAATGGTAGACGCAAGAAAGGCGAGTTTTAACTTTCTTGGCTTTACAATTCAGGTAAAAGAGAACCCAGCAACCGGCAAGAAATTTCCCCTGATAATACCCTCAAAGAAAGCCCTGAGGCATATCAAGATGGAGATAAAGAATCTGACCTGTCGGAAGAATCTTGCATTACCTAAAGAGGTAATTATCAGTAAGCTCAATGAAGTAGTCAGAGGATGGACGAATTATTTTTACTATGGGCATTGTAGTAAAGACCTGTCAAGACTGAAGGGATTCCTTGATGAAAGAGTGCGGACATACCTGAGGCGCAAGCATTGTATTAAGAATAGGGGATATAGAGCATTCCCTTACAGATATTTGTATGAAAACCTCAGATTATACAAGATACCGACAACTGCTCCGTGGACTCAGTCTGCAAAAGCCTATGAAAGAAGATGACTGGAAAGCCGTATTCGGGAAAACTGAACGTACGGTTTGATGAGGGGGAACTGGAGATAGGGCATAGCTACTACGCCAGTTCTCTACTCTACCCTTTGATTGATACTCCCTTTCCTGCCGGATACTTTTTTTGCCAATGGTGTTCATTTTGAACTAACTCAATTTCCCTGTCGATTTCCTCTTTATGATCGTAATAATAAGAAAGGGCATCATGTACTTTAGACGGTGAAAGTTGAGGGTACATTTCCAGGATTTCATATATTTCTTTTCCTGCTTTGTACCAGTGGATGAGAGTGCTTACTGGAATTCTGGTCCCTGTAACAACAGCCCCCCCCTCCCTGAATCCCTTTTTTCCTGCTGATATAGGGATGTTTTAGTTCTTTTAAGGCAAGCATAGATTATTCTCCTTGTTTACTCTGTTATTGCGCCTATTTTAACACAATTTTCACAGAAACCTCTCCATGGTTTTTCTTATTATCTTAAAAACATCGGCTTCTTTTTTCAGAAATAGCTTTTTTGTGCGGTGCGATCTATGATGGTTTTTCATAGTTCAAAAAAGCAAAGAGCAAAAAGCAAAGAGCGAAGAGCTGAGAGTGTAGAAATCATAACTTTTCTGAAAACGGATTGATGATCTTGAGTTTTTTATCAATGATCTGGCCGTGCTGAAGGTCTTCAGTGAATAGTTTTGAGCACTCACGTTCCAATGCTGCAGCTACGATCAAACTGTCCCAATACGAAAATTTATATTTGTGCCTGATTTCCCAAGCGGACAGGATAGTGCCGGTTGTTACTGTATTAACTGTGGTATTTTCAATGATCTCGGCAACCCGTTTCTGAATTGCATATCGCCAATTCCGTTCTTGATAAGTATTACCGAAAATTCATTCAACACCTGGGTGCTGATGACGATTTCATGATCTTCGGACTGAATCAGTTCGATCGCTTTTTGTCTCCTGTTGGCATGATGTGAATCTGCAACTGCAGAATAGACAAATATGTTTGTATCAATGAATATCCTATCTTTCATAAAGTTGTTCCCGTGGAGGGATAACAATACTCTTCACCCTTAGGGGACGCTCTACGAGATTCTGAAACCGTTTCGCCTTTCTTGTTTTTGCCCTTCCGTACTTGCCGACCAAAAACTGATAAAAATCAACGAGCTCCTTTTGCGCTTCTTCTGAAAGGACAGAAATATCTATCTCCTGCTTGACAGTCGCCATAGCCTCAATCCTCCTTTGAATTTGTTTTTATCATAGCATACAAATGGTGGGGCTTTGTATTGTTGTATTTGTCCGTAAAGCAAAGAGCGAAGAGCATAGAGCTCAGAGTCTCTCCTTAAGGCTTCGGGAAAAGGCGGTAATCATCCTGCACAACTCGTCCAGATTCTGAAGGACCTCATCTCTCTCTCCTTCAGAAATGAGGTTTTCTTTTTCAAAGATTATTACCATATTTGCGTTTTCAAATGTTGATCTCCTTGTAATATTCAGAAATTGTATAAACTCTTTTTTCGAAGTGCTTCCGGAGCCTTCAGCCCTGTGAAATATATTACTCCCCACCATTGCAGAGTAAATCATTTTTTAATCTGCTGTTAATATAGCGTTTCCCATATGTTGTTTTAAGGTATCTTTCTCTGTGCAATGCATCGGAGCGATTTCTACTGGCTTCGTAGTAAATTAATTCGAAAGGTCGCCTGAATTTGGTTGAGGCAGTTACACCATTAGTGTGTTCTTCTATTCTCCTATCTAAATTCTCTGTATACCCTGTATAAAACTTCCCATCTTTCAGACTTAGAAGAACATAAACGCAATACATATTTATTTCACAGGGTTGTTTGGCATTGAGAGCCCGGCGCCTCTGAGTTGATCAGCAGACCGGTAAAGTTTATTTTTCTCAAGATTGTCAGCCAGTCGAAATAATTTCCTTGCAACTTCTACTGATCGTTGCCAGATCTCCAGGTTCTCAAATCGAAATTTATTCATTACTTTCTTTTCTCTCTATGCTCTATGCTCGGGGTCCCTCGCAGCATACTGACAAGCGAGCAAGCGGATACAAGCTGGAAGTGTGTTAACGATGAGCTTTTTCCTTGTGAGCTGCTTTCATGCATGCAGCTTTTTTTGATGCCTTTTTGTACCATGCCGTGCTCTTGTCATTTTCTGTGATCTCTCTGCATCCGGCTGCATGCAGGAACTCGAGCAACTCCTTTTCCCTTATTGCTTTTTTAGCCATTTTTCATACCTCTCTGTGTAAAACTCATGGTTATCCTTTATGTCTGTTATGGCCATCGTCAATGCCTGGCCATTATCGAGAAAGTCGTACCATACTTTTCTTATTACCGCACCTTCTGTATCCAGTATATCCTTGTGCGGACAGTCATGTCCACTGTCATAGCTAATGATTTCATGCCATTTCCCTTCAAACATTGACAACAGTTTTACCACAAATTCTGTTACCTCTCCTCTTTCTGTTTTGAAATATACATAAGCGATTGTTCCTTCTTCAATCTCTATAAAATATTCTTTTTCCATATCAGTGTGCGACGCATGGTGTCAGACCTTGACTTTTGACTTTTCTCGCCTTTCCAATCAAAAAGCTTCTGGGGGGTCTGTCCTTGATTTGACAATCTTAGTTGCTCTTGTTTCTCTGGTTTCTCAGGTTTATTCAGTTTAATTCTTTCGGGACGTTGTGTCTTACGTTGCATAACTCACGCATAGCGCCATCTCGCATCTTAAAATGAATGAATAAAGGGGACGGTTCTATTTTTTATCTTTCCTTTCTCTTTTTTGGCCTTCCACTCTTCAATGTTCAAATTTAACCAGAGATAAGCCCAATGGGGTTAGGTCTTTGATCTTGAATTTATTTTTTCTCAAGCACACAAGCTTGAATCGTAAAACGTAAAGCATAAGACGTGAATCGTAATTTTTAAAGCGCCAGGCATAAAGTGTTGATTGCAATTATGTTTTCAGCCAGTTTTCGACTTTAAGCCCGTTGATTCTCCTGAAATGCTCTTCATTGTTTGTTACGAGCACAGAATCGCGACTCTTCACAATGCTTGCAATGATAATATCCGCATCATTGAGCAGATTGCCGTTTCTCTTTAGTATTCCGTAAATATCACCGCCGATTTTTGTTGATTCATAAGATTCTTCCAACATGACGGCCGATTCGACAAGTTTTTTCAGGAACATTTCCTCATCAAATTTGCCGCTTGCAAATATCCCCTTAAAAAACTCGTATACACTAAGCCAGGTTAATCCTACAGAGTCATTATCCCCGAGATTTTCAATCTTATTTTTAATCGCCTCAGTTCCTCTGAAATATTCGATAATAATATCTGTATCAAGACAATATATCAAAGTTTGATTTCCCCTCTGCCGAAATGTTCACGTTCTTCGAGAATATCTTTGAAGATTTTAATTTCTTCATCGCTTTTGTCTTTCCAGATTCCGAAAAGATCTAACATATCACTTTTGTTGAATCTTGATTCTTCCAGAATCACGCGAATTTTATTTCCCTTCTTAAGGGATAACTTATCTGCAATTTCTTTGGGTATTGACAGGTGACCGTCATTTAAATATTCTGCTGTGTATGTTGCTTTGCTTACCATTTTCATTCTCCTTTTCCGGTTCGATTCGATAAGTAATTATAACACTTTTGGCCTATAATTAGGGACACAGAGCCTGTCCATAAAGTCAGTGAGGATGAGTAGAAGCAACAACATGCGGACAGCGACCATTTATTCCTTCTTATTCCCTCAATAAAAACCAGGCTATATCTCTTTCAAAAAGTTCTCAAAATATTTTATTGTCTTTTCCAATCCTTGATTCAGTGGAACGGTCGGTTCCCACCCTAATCTTTCTTTTGCGAGTGCTATGTCTGGTTTTCTTTGTTTCGGATCATCTGTGGGAAGAGGTTGAAACACTATCTTTGATTTTGATTTCGTGAGTTTAATCACTACCTCTGCGAGTTCAAGGATGGAAAATTCTCTTGGATTTCCTAAATTCACCGGCAGTAGAAGGGAATCCTTTCGGGTCAGGTCTTGTTTCTTGACATCTCCGAAATAGCTAATAGTAAAGAAAGCTCATGGCTCATAGTCAAAAAGTTCATAGCAACAACAGTTCATAGTTTAAAGTTTAAACAAGCACACAAGCCAGCAGGCTGACAAGCTATTAAGCAAACAACACCCAAGCTGCCAGGAATTCATGCAAAGGCTTTCTTCAACTTTGGCAATGGCGCTTTTTTCCCCTGTTTTTGCAATGCTTCCATGTGACAGGCAAACGCCTCTTTTGCATTCTGTACTGCCTCTTCAATAGTTCCGCCACCTGTAAGTATTTCTGGAATATCAGGGAATCTAACATAAAGCCAGTGTTCATCTTTGTCTGGTGAGGGGAATATTACTATTTCGTAGTCTTCTATTGTAAACAATGCTTTATTACCTCCTTTACATCCAGGACATGACAGAATTTCTTTCCACCATGTGGTTTTACTATAGTTATTGTCGTCATGCCGTTAGAAAACGCATAGTGACTCCCTTTTACGTTTATTATATCATACCCTTTGTTTTTCAGAACCTTGCATAATTCCTCAAACCGTACATTCTTAGGGTTTGTTTTGATTTTGTCTAATAGTTTTTCAGCTTTTCCCATCTTTATAGCAGTGTCAGGCTTGATTTATTGATATTCGTGTATAAAGCAATGAGCGTGAAATTGACAATATAGGTCAAGACCGACAAAACAGTTGCTCCGGTCCTTATTTCAAGAACGTTGACGGCTATATGCGAGCGAACAAGCACTCCCAGATATACTGACGGGAGCATCAAGATCAGATCACCGATGATTAGGATAACTTTCTTTTTCCTATTAAATGGTGTCGACATGTTTCAGTATACGTTAAATTGTATTCCTATATGCATTGATCTGAATATTCTCATATATTTGTATAAACCATGGGTATATTTTTATCGCCTCTTTTTACCCAAACATCAAAAAACTGTTCTGCCTGAAGCTTACTTTTTTACCGTAATCGTTAAATGGATCAGTCGGACTTTTTTCATCGGGATCAGGTTTGTTTAAACCATATACAGCTACTGTACTTGTAAAAATGATTTTTTTAACATTGTTGAGTTCTGCAGCTTTCACGATATTCTTTGCACCCTGGACATTAACGTCGTAATATAGAGACGTCGGTGTCACATCATCCCGATGCTCTGCTGCAAGGTTATACACTACATCTACATCTTTAAGCCTCGATCCACACATCGATGCGATTTGACGCCATACTGCTGCAAGGTTATACACTACATCTACATCTTTAAGAGCTTTATTGAGCGCATTTTGGTCCCTGACATCGCCGATAGTCACTAAATGATTAAAGGAAGGAATCAATCACAGAGGTATCATGCTCTCAAAGCAACTTTCGATAGGGACTATTGTCAAAGCACTGTCAAAATTGCTTTCTTCTATAAACCGGAAAAATTTGCAAAACAATATAATTTGGTTGAGTGATTGGATATCTAAGAAATAAAGTTGATCATCAAAACAAACTAAACAAACCAGAGAAACTATAGAAACCAGAGAAACTATAGAAACCAGAGAAACCAGTGAAACCAAATGAACCAGATAGACCAGACTGTCAATAGTAAAGAATTGACCGTATTTCAGTTTCCCCGCCAACAATGCAAAGCCTGACCCCGCCACCCCGCCATTACTTGCATATGTTCCTCGTATGGGATACAATAGAACAAAGGAGGTTTTATGGCTAAGACGGCAATGATACGAGCAAGGACTGAACCCGCACTGAAGGATGAAGTCGATAGGATTTTACATCAACTTGGAATGACCAGCACAGAGGCGATCAACCTGTTTTATAGACAGGTCAAATTGAGGAAAGGTCTTCCCTTTGATATAAAGATACCCAACAAAGAGACAGTGAAGGTCTTTAAGGAGACGGATGAGGGTAAGGGATTGAATACTTATGAGAATATCGATGAGTTTTTGAATAAAATGCACAATGCTTAAGTTCAGAACTACAAACCGTTTTGAACGAGACTACAAACTTGTTTTGAAACGCGGCAAGGATGAAAAGAAAATTGTTTCAACGATGAAGAAGCTTATTATGCAAGAGCCCTTAGACCCGAAACACAAAGACCACAGCCTTATCGCGTCATTTAAGGGCCGCAGGGAATGCCATATAGAATCCGACTGGCTGTTAATCTATAAACTTTCTGATGAAGAGATTATTTTTGAGAGAACTGGAACTCATTCTGATTTGTTTGGGTAGTTTTGCTGATCGGCTTGTCAGCTTTGCTCAACTATGA
>JBGOWS010000271.1:0-3225 GCA_041478735.1 Thermodesulfovibrionia bacterium
GATTGCGACGGAAGATCGTGTGGCTGTCCGTTTTTCTGGACTGTAAAGAGGTTGCAGAAGGAATGTTATGAAGGTTGAAGAAATGGATGTGTTTTAAATTAGCGCATGAAATGACACTGAAAATTTATAGGATTACAGAAATTTATCCCGAAAATGAGAAATTTGGGTTAACATCCCAGATGAGAAGGACAGTGTTATCCATATGCACGAACCTCATGGAAAGTAGCTCAGGGAATCTGCTTAACATTAGGTCCACCTCCTCTGACTGATTTTATGATGATTAGCCCAATAAGGAAGATTCATTAATTAGGCTAAATTATATCTTCAATATTGTTGCCACTTTTATAGCCTCAATCATGCTTGATGGATTTGCCACACCCTTCCATGCAATGTCATAAGCAGTGCCGTGGTCGGGTGAGGTTCGAATAAATGGAAGGCCGACTGTGACGTTTACACCCTTATCAAATGCAATCATCTTTAATGGAATTAACCCCTGATCATGATACATACAAACGACAATATCAATTTCTCCTTTAAATGCCTTATAGAAAACCGTATCCGGCGGGTACGGGCCTGAAACGGGAATCCCTTCTTTTGTTGCATCTTTAACAGCAGGAACGATCTTTTTTATCTCTTCATCACCGAATATTCCTTTTTCTCCTGCATGTGGATTAAGCCCCGCAACAGCAATCCTCGGATTTTTAATCCCGAGCATGTCACATGCCTTCTTTGCAAGCCGGATAGTGTTTAATAACCTTTGCCTTGTAATTAGATCCGGCACATTCTTTAATGCCGTGTGGATTGTGACAAGAATTACCCTCAAGGGCTCGCCAATAAGCATCATTGCATAGTCCTTTGTATTGGTTAAATCAGCAAGCATTTCGGTGTGGCCAGGCCATGTAAACCCGGCCATCTTTAATGCTTCTTTTGATATAGGGGCTGTGACAATGCCGTCAACCTGCTTATTTAATACAAGCTCAACAGCCTTTTTTATGTAGTTCACACATGCCCTGCCGCCCTCTGCAGTCGGTTTGTTTTTCTTGAATTTTCCAGCTATTCCCATATCAATAAGCTCAATTAATCCCATGGTTGGCTTAAATTCATTAGGAGAATTGATAATCCTTAATTTTACAGGCAGCTTAAGAAGGTTTAAAGCCTTTTCCAGCACAACCCTGTCGCCGACAACTACAGGAGCACAGTAATCTCTTAGCTCAGGAGAACAAAGGGCTTTTACAATTATTTCAGGCCCGATTCCACCAAGGTCTCCCATTGTGATAGCAAGTCTCTTCATGTTGTAATTATATCCTTATTCCCAGGGATATAATACATTATAAAGAAATTGGTTAAACGATCTCTATGAGCTGGATATCAAAAGTCAGGTCTTTACCAGACAAAGGATGGTTGGCATCTAATGTAACATTCGATTCAGAGGCATCAGTTACCGTAAATATAATTGTTTGACCATCTGTTTTAGGGATTTGTATTTTCTGGCCGAGTTCCGGGTTCAAATGAGGCGGAAATTGGTTTCGTTCTACTACCATTACCATTTCCTTATTGTATGGGCCATACGCTTTATCGAATGGTATTTTGATGGTTTTTGATTCACTCGGTTCCATCCCGATTATGGCTTGCTCAAAACCAGGGATTATCCGACCCTCGCCTATTGTAAATTCCAAAGGTCCGTGATTATCCGAAGAATCAAATATCGTGCCGTCATCAAACTTCCCAATGTAGTGAACTTTAACAGTATCACCATTTTTTACCTGTCCCATTTCTCTCTCCTTTCTTTTTTAGTTGATGCAAACTAAGAAATATGTTAGGCAATTAGTTTATATCCGAAACTATTCGGATATAAACTAAGGTCGGAATTATAAACGAAGTATTACGGATATGCTACTTATAGATTGCTGAGTGTAGCCTACTATCTTTAATAGAATATTTCAAGTGTAGATTTCAGGAGTAAAAAGTTTTGACCTGTTATTCCCCTATAATCTTAATCAGAACCCTTTTTCTCCTTCTACCGTCGAACTCTCCATAAAATATCTGCTCCCATGGTCCGAAATCCAGTTTTCCATTGGTAGCAGCAACCACTGCCTCTCTTCCCATAATCTGCCGTTTCATATGTGCATCAGCATTATCCTCTCCAACATTATGGCGGTACTGTGAAACCGGCTCATGGGGTGCGAGCTTTTCAAGCCAGACATCATAGTCGTGATGAAGTCCTGCTTCGTCATCGTTTATGAAAACAGATGCGGTTATATGCATGGCATTTATAAGTATAAGTCCTTCTTTAATGCCGCTTTCTTTGAGACATTTTTCCACGTCGGATGTGATGTTTATAAAAGCCCTGCGTGTCGGCACTTCAAACCACAGTTCTTTACGATAGCTCTTCATGGAATCTTCAGTTTGACTCCTTATCCCTGTTTAGTTGTATTTTGATACAGGCCTTTTCCCGGAGTTCATTAACATGAGACTTCAGACGCTGGTTTAATTCGTTCTCGATAAGATAGTTTTCAATCTTCTCTCTTACAGTCTCGAAGTCCTTTCCTTGAAAATCATCGATGTGTTTTTCGTAGAAATCTGTCAGTTCTTCCTCTTTTATACTTATAAGAGTCTTTATTCTTAGATCAATATATTCCCTGAGTAATTCATCCTCAGAAGGTGCCTCTAATCTGATATTTTTTGCCTCACTGAGGAGGAGTACCCTGTTAACCATTGTATCCAGGACCTCATTTCTTGTTATATCTGGAATTACCTTTACTGTGGCAGCATATTTCATCTCTAACTCACTGAGGGTTATCGCAGCATTATCCACAAATGCAACTACACGGTCTTTTATCCCAGCAAATAGCGAAGGGCAGAAAACAAAGAACAATAAGAGAGTAACAAATAACATGAAAAAAAACACAGAACACAGTCCCCCCCCACCCATCCCTCCCCCTCGAGGGGGGAGGGTTAGGGAGGGGGTGAAAATCTTTGCTCTATGCTCCATGCTCTTTGCTTGTTTAGAATGCATGCCCAATACTAAAATGAATCTCTCCTCTGCTTTCTCCAGGCTTCCTCTGAAGTTTGTGACCGTAGTCAACCCTTACAGGTCCAACTGGAGTGCTGTACCTCAAGCCAAGCCCTGTGGTAAATTTAAAATCTACGGGATTTATGTCGCTGGCCTTTAACCAGACATTGCCTCCGTCAAGGAAAGCAACGATCCCTATGCCTTTACCTAAC
>JBGOWS010000155.1:0-5439 GCA_041478735.1 Thermodesulfovibrionia bacterium
AATGCAACACTTTTTGGGGCTTCATCTTCTCCTTTATCCCCTTCGCAAACCCTTCATGACCCCAACTTTGCGAAAAATATTTTACCCCTCCCGTGGAAACCCTTTATCCATAAGCTGTCCCTTTTCACCGAGAATTGCTGATTGAGGCTCTATTTATGTATCTGAAAACCATCTATCAGTTAAAAGAAGTATCACATCGTAATATTATGAAAAAATTCTAATCCATAAATCAGTAAATATGTGTCCTAAGGCTTGAGATTCACTACCAGGCTGTTAGATCACTTAAGGCTTACAGAAAGTGTTTTTGAGAATGAGCTTTAGCCCCAAGTAACATTTAGTCCTTTGTAGGTTGCCCCATCTGCACCGCCATATTCCTTAGGCGGGAGGGTCACTGTGGTGATGGTCTTTAGGCTGCCATAGATGATAAGCTCAGGTGCAGTCCAGACTCTTTTGATATCCATAGGCTTCCTCCTTCTTTCTGCTTTACTTCAACCTGGTAGTGAATCTCATACCTGAGGATATGTGCAAACTACATGATCACCTCAAGATTGTTTTTGGAATATACAATTTATTAAATCAAGATACTGTTCCTTTATACTGCCGAAATAGATGAAGAAATTGAGTTCTTTTTTGTTGTTTACTGAGTTATACTCATGTCCTGTAGCCAAAGAGCTAAAGTCACTACTCCGTATACGGTCAGGGCCTCTTGTTCTCTGTGCAAAGGCTGACGGGCAAATCTATAAAATGATTCTCTTAAAGCCGGCATATCAACATATTTTTCAATTATCTGCGCTTTGCTTGAAATTACTTCTTCTAAAGCCTCTTTCCCAAAATCCAATAGTTTGCGATAGAAGTTTGGGCTCAGGTTCGCCTTGCCGGTTCTCCATTGTACTTCTCTGGGTAGAATACCAGCCATGGACTTACGCAAAACTGCTCTGGTCCAGCCATTCTGAAACTTTTGCTCAGGAGGTAAGGCCAGGCAAAACTCAATTAGTCTGCGATCAAAAAATGGATAACGCGCCTCAATTGAAAATGCCGCAGCAGTTTTATCAAGCATCTCTAATGCATGTTGATGAAGAACACAGTTAAGACTATGCCTGTGTCTTTCCCGTGCAGTCTGTGGCAGTACTGACCCATTACTTGACAGAGATCTTACACGCTCTTCCAGTTTAATGTGTTTTACAAAGGCAGGGTTTATTGCCGTGTTAGATAAAAACCCCGACTCGTTTCGTCCTCGAACTGTTCGTAACAGTTTCATTACACCTTCAGGGACAAGGGGTCTGAATCCAAAGTACCAGATGAACTTCCACAGTGGTGAATTATGTATACTCGCAAAAGCCTTCGCTTCGGTAAACAATTTTTTCCACCGCAAAGTTCGAGCCAAGTCTGACATGTAATCGAAACCATAGGAGACTGTAGTATCACCATCTATACCATCTAAAAAGACCCTGATATTTTCTTGCTGTGCAGCATTGTACAGAGCCCAATGCATATACATGTTTGGGCCAACAAAAGCATCATCCATGTGCCAGAGGAGCTGTTTAATTTCAGTTAAAGGGCCAAGA
The DNA here is from genome assembly GCA_041478735.1 of Thermodesulfovibrionia bacterium. GTDB lineage: Bacteria > Nitrospirota > Thermodesulfovibrionia > Thermodesulfovibrionales > SM23-35 > JBGOWS01. Next base: position 1,566 of record JBGOWS010000155.1, read on the forward strand.
CTGTCTGCATGGATGAAGTGAGGCTCAAACCCACCCATGGATATAACAGCGTTGATATATTCACGTTCATCTATTTTCTTCAAATCTTCTTCTGGCAAGCTCGGAAAAATTGCTGAGAACGTGTGCAGACATCTGTTTTTCTCTTTTAACAAATTTCTTATAGTGCATGCTATCGAAGAAGAATCCAACCCACCACTTAATGTAGAGCCTATTGGAAAAGCACTCCTTATTCGGCATTGAACAGCCTCTGTGAATAATTCACGAAATGCCTCAGTATATTCCTTATCTGAAGATAATTGTATTTCGTATGAAGGATCAAGGGAGAAGTAGGGCTTAAGTTTTATCTTTTTACTGCTTACAGTCAATGTATGAGCAGCCGGCAATCGAAAAATGTCCCGATAAAATGTGATGGACCCATCTTCAAAGATCCTTGCAAGATAAAATGCTATCATTAACTCATTGATCTCGCGAGATACTTCTTGAAGACAAAAGATTGCTTTGATTTCGGGAGCGAAGATAAATATTCGATCTGAGTGGGTATAGTAAAAAAGCTTCACACCCATCGGATCCCTGGCACAAAAAAGCCTCTGTTTTTGTTCATCCCAAATAGCAAAGGCAAAATCACCAACAAGTTTTTCAGGACAGCCCTCATCCCATTTTTCGTAGGAAGCAAGGATCAGTTCGCTATCAGTAATTTCCCAGGTTGGTTGGTCTTTAAGATCGAGCATAGCAATAAGTTCATCGCGATTATCAATGCGGGCATCTGCAGTAATAATAAATTTTTCAGTTTTGTGTACCATGGGAAGTTTTTCTTTCAAGGATTCAGGCATAGTCCAGAGCATTCTGTGTCCAAACCCAACAGAACCCTTATGCCAGATATCTTCCCCATCTGATCCCCGGTGAGCGAGTTTTTCCACCATTCTTTTTAAATCAGAGCGTTCTACAGGCCAGCCGTCAAGATAATATATGCCTACTATGGCACTCATGATTTTAATTTTTTAAAGAGGGAAAAGCAGTATAACGTGAAAGGTCTTTCAAATCACCAATAATTATCCTGCCCTGACTTTCAACCCAAGCGTGAGCATTTAGCTTTCCTTTTTCGTTTTTAACAACTCCAATACGGAGATTGGAAAGATAACCGTGTCTTTTCAGCAATACTTGTGCAGTTAGTGCCTTGCTAAGGCTGGTGGTATAAGGAACATATCTGCTCACTACATTAATAACCCAGACTATTTTCTCTTCCGAAGGATTATATGCATCTTTTAATTCCTTCTTCTGCTGCTTTATCCCGTCAAGATAGCTCAGGAGTGACTTGAATGAAAACAGTGACAGCCCCACCTTGAATGCTATGAGGAGAAAAGCAGATTTAAGCAAAAGTTGCTTCTCGATGAATGGAAGACGTAAAAACTTAACTATCCTCTTCATTCACAATCTCAATAAGATCATTATCTGCTAATTGTTGAAGCAATTTTAATAAATCAAGCCTGCACTGTTCCGGATCAACATCATATTCCTTCAGGAGCATATCCAATATGCCTTGAATACTCATCGATTCTTTTATTTGCGCCCACACGCTAGCACCTACTTCGTTAAGACCACAGTATAAACCCGTCCCGAGGTGGAGGATAACCGTCTCATCACTGAGATCTCTAAAAATCTGGTCTTTAGAAACGACAATTTTTAAATGTTCCAGATCAGAAGCTTTCAAACTTAAAAAATCTAGTTTTTCCATTATTCCTTATACATTCTCATCATTCTTATAAAATAGTTATAATCTGACTGGAATCTTCCTATGCAATCGTCTGTATGTTTAGGGAGAGGGGAGAGACGGTTAAGTTAAATGCACAACCTGGTTTTAATCCATATTAAACAGTTTGCCATACGGGTTTTTGCTAAAAGCCATCCAAACAAAACACCAGTGGTATTGGCAAGGATATCTGAATACTGAAATGTCCGATAGCCGCCCAGACCCTGAAGGAGCTCAAGGCTTATCCCCATTGCAATGAAACCAAGCCCCACCCTCAAATGTAAATGCCGTTTGAAAATTTGTGCAAACCATAACATTAAAATTGTATAAGCAAGAAGATGTTCGAGCTTATCACCTTGGTTGAAATCCATCACCTGTGGTAGCGAGGGCATCAATGACAAAAACACAGTAAGGGCTATTAGCAGCCATCATAGTGACAACCATAGTTTGTCAAGATACAAGATCAATTTATGAATGAACCGGTTAGGCCTTGAGTAAACAATGAATCTCGCCATTAAGCCTGCAAGAAAAACATCCCTATTTTAGAATTTTGAAAGTTCCGTTTTAATCGAAAGAATTCCTCGAAGCTCTGCTTCGGGGTATAATCATATAGTCATTTGTTGTCATTCCTGCGAAAGCAGGGAACTATAAGGAATTGGATTCCGCATCAAGTGCGGAATGACATACTTGTTCCTGTTCAGGAATTTGATACCTCGTAGCTCTGCTGCGGGGTATTCATTTTTTCTCATAATAAAATTTCATCTCTTTCCCTTGTTAAGAGTTACGGCTGTGTGAAGAGGTTAGGACTTAGTCTTTTTTTGTTGATAGGCCTTAATAAATACCACGATTTCTTTTGTAAAGCGATCTATATCCTTAAGATTATCTCTCGTTATATGATGAAGCTCCTCAGGTGTAATTTCTCTATAAAAATGTACCATGCGATTTCTGTAACCAGCCATGGCAGAAAGCACATCGGAGAGTTCCTTTGTAACTACACCTCTCTTTCCAAGTTCCTTTGCTATAGCCTTGTATTCTATATCTTTAAACCCGTATATCTTTGAGAGGATATGTCTCCCGATGTCAAAAATAGCCTCAAGGCTTCTTCTGAGATAGCTCTCTACAAAAGGGGGGTTTTTCCTGTCTGCTAGAAATTCTTCTTCTGTCATTGTAGAAAACGGCTTCAACTCCTGAAGACAGGTCTCTATAAATCTGATGAGATCAAGAATTCGGGCTGTATTCAAACTCGAAATAACCATCCTCTATAGCCTCCATAATTTCATTGTTGAGAATCCTTCTCTTAAAAACCAGGTCTTCAGCCCTTTTCATTATTCCTTCCTCAAAGTCATCTGCATACAATTCATCTTTCTCATATATCCTTATCCCCTTTATTACCTCATACTGAAACAGGGTATCCACCTCATGCATGAATATGAGATCAATATTAAACGGGTCAAAGATATCCGAGGTTTCCTTATACAGTATTCCATACGTCTTAATGGTTTCACCCTGAGGGTTTTCAAAAGCAATTGCAACATCGAGGTCAGAAACAGCATCAGGCGTTACCCCTTCACCTTTGAGGTATTTTAAACCTTTATCTGCCTGCGAGCCAAAAAGGTATATAAGGACAATTCCGTATTTTTCAGCTATGGCTTTTACCTTGTTGTCTATCATGGATAAATATAGCACAGGCTTATCAAGCCGGTAAAGAAATAGATGTAAAATTCCAAAGTACTATCGATTGCCTTATCGCTGGAGCAAATTGATCTGGAGGACCTTCTAATTTGATCAGCCTTTTGTAAGCTGGTATATCTTCATTGCCGCATCAAAGGCTCGCTGATAGACTTCCAAATCCCTGAAGTGTTTTAATTCCCTTTTCCTTTCGATCATAGCTTCCCATCTTCACAACTTCACAATTTCCCTCCTCACACTACTTACTGCCCCCTGCGAAACAACACTGTCTGTACCGTCTTCAATATAATATTAAATGGGTCTATCCGAGTTTCCCAAACGATTTAGCGGCTGAAATGATTACATTTTTTGATTTATCCTGTGACCTGGGACAAATGTCAGGCCATATATCTTTTTATGAAGCGTTTGAATAGGAACGGTTATCGGGCAAAGCGAAAG
>JBGOWS010000167.1:0-5068 GCA_041478735.1 Thermodesulfovibrionia bacterium
TGCAAAAGCAGTATAATTCACTCACTTTGGACATCCAAGACAATAAGAGGTTCAAGGGGTGCGACTAATAATCAGTATTTTCCTGATTGTATATATATCCAAAGCAGAGTTTTTAAAGAAATTCCTCCAAAATCCACTTATTACACACAGACTTAATATGGGCGACATTCAAGCAAAGTGCAGTCCTATCCCGCTCGGAAGAATTCCGAAGAGTTATGCTAAAAGGCTGGTTGTAGTCGGGGAGGCAGCAGGTCAGGTTAAAACTACAACAGGCGGAGGGATTTACTTTGGACTTCTTTGCTCAGAGATCGCAGTGAAGACAATTATAAAAGCATTCGAAAGTGGAAATTTTAGTGAAAAGGCATTTAAAGAATGCGAGATAACCTGGAGGAGCAAGATAGAACCTGAATTAAAGGCAGGATTAATGCTGAGGAATCTATTTTCCAAACTTTCTGACCATCAGATAGATCTCCTTATATATCTTGCTAAAAGAAATGGTATTTTACCAATTATAAAGAAGACCGATTTTGACTGGCATAAAGGCCTTATTGCATCGCTCTTTAGTCACTTTTTTTACAAAAAGATTTTTAGAAAGTAATACCTTCTAATGAATCTTTTATCAAAAGGACGAGACAAAAAATAAAAGGGCAGAAATTCTGCCCTTTTATTTTTAAAGAACACAATAAGTCTTAAATCTTGAACGGATTCACAAATAGGATTATCAGTACCACAACAAGAGCATAGATTGTAAGAGACTCCATCATTGCAAGACCGATGATGAGGGTTGTTGTGACCTTTCCTGAAGTGGCGGGGTTTCTGGCAATGCCTTCACATGCCTTACTTGTACCGATACCCTGTCCGATACCTGCGCCGAGCGCTCCGAATCCAATAGCAATACCACAGCCAATCGCTGCCATTCCATAATAAAACATCTTGCCCTGGGCAGCACCACCTTGGGCCTCAGCAACAGCTTCTTCAGCAAACGCAAGTGGAACCATTAAACAGAGCACAGCACACGAAAGTAGTAAAACCGCTGTCAGTCTTTTCATTTCGCTTCCTCCTTTCCTTAATGAAAATTTAAAAATTAATGTGCCTCTTCAAGGGCACCAGCGATATATAATGTAGCCAAAAGTGTAAAGACAAACGCCTGTACAATACTGACAAGAAACCCGAGCGCTAAAATAGAAGTTGGGATAATCCAAGGAGCAAGTACTGCAAGAACAAGAAGCAGTAAATGTTTTGCTACCATATTTCCGAATAACCGGACTGTAAGGGTCAGAGGCCTGGCAATATGTCCGATAACTTCTATGACGAACATCAAGAACATGAGTGGAAGTGCTGCTAAAGAACGCATAGGGCCAAGAAAATGGTTTATGTACTTTACGCCATTAGCCCTGATTCCATAATAATGTGTTAGAATAAAGACAGGTACTGCCATTGCAGCATTTGTATTTACATTAGCAGTTGCTGCAGTAAATCCCGGTATCAGACCCATAAGATTACAGACAAGTATATATGTAAATATCGTGCAGATAAAAGGAAATATTTGCCTGCCCCAATGGTGCCCTATATTGTCTTCTACCAATTTTAATATCGTCTCTATTATCAACTCGGTAAAATTCTGTATGCCCCTCGGCACCAAATGCATAGCTCCTCTTACAAGAAGAGCAACAACTATTAAAACTATCGATGCAAGAATGCCATAGGTAACATTATGCGGTATCACTTCCGGGCTAATGATTGCGTCCATTAAGAGAACTTCATGCATTCCTTCCATAGGTCGTACCTCCTCAAGGAAAAATCGGGTTAATATTACATGAGTATTTCCGAAAAAGTCAAGAGAAATAATTTGCGGCTTTTTTCTTTTTTATTTTTTAACCCGAAAAATGCATTCCATTATCTTTTCAGCAAGGCATATGTGCGGGAAAAGCTCTCCGGCAGCACCTTTGTGAGCGGTAACATAACCATGAATTCCTGCACGTTTTCATGTTGCCCGAATCGATGACAACAAAGACGCTCATTCTGCATTGGGGAGGTTTTGATGCACATATGCCTTTTATGATTCTCAGTTGAGGCTCTTGCAAAAGTCTATTTTACCCCTCACCCTTGCCCTCTCCCACAAGGGGAGAGGGTTTATTATCAAGCCCCTCCCTTGATGGGAGGGGTTGGGGAGGGTGAACATTTGATACTTTTGCAAGAGCCTCAGTTAAATGCATTTTTCGGGTTAAGAGGAAATTTTGATCTGGAGTGCTTTTTCGTAACTTCCGACATCTGCAGAACCCGTCGAGCCTATTAAAATAGTTATCGTGGCAACTGACTAGTCAAAATTAAGGTTCAAGAATCTTTCCTTCATTTCACGGATAGAGGTTGACGGTGAAAATTGTTTTGGCTCTGTGCCTTCCTTAAAATATTCCTTTATACCTGCTGACTCGTCCCTTGACAGAAGTCCTGTTGCCGGGTCTACAATACAACTGACTATGCCATCAGGTAGAGAGAACTCTTCAGGTTCATCATTTAATATGCCCTTCATAAAAGATACCCAGATAGGAGAAGCTGCACGTGCGCCTGTCTCCTGAGGCCCGAGGGGTCTCATATCGTCAAAACCAACCCAGACAACAGATACTAAATCAGGTGTATAACCGACAAACCATGCATCTTTGTATTCGTTTGTTGTTCCTGTCTTCCCGGCAACAGGCCTACCAAGTACCTTTGCCCTCCATCCTGTACCATTTCTTACCACGTCTTCCATCATCGATGTTATCAGGAATGCCGTCTGGGGACTTATAACCTCTTCTGCCTCTGGTTCGTTACTTTCGAGAATCCTGCCCTTTGAATCCGTAATATATTTAATTGCAATAGGCTTTACCTTAATACCATAATTTGCAAATACACTGTAACACAAGGCAAGATCAAGCGGAGTAATACTCAGCGAACCTAATGCAATCGTCAGGTCTCTTGGCATCTCTCCTTTAACGCCTATAGTCCGTGCAAAATCTAATACGTTATTTATTCCTATTGCCTCAACCAATCTAATTGTGACCACATTTCTTGAATAGGTCAATGCCTCCCTCAGAGTTGTAGGCCCATAAAATTTGTGATCATAGTTTTCAGGAGTCCATTCACCCTTAGGTCCTCCATAGTAGGTTACAGGTTCATCCACAATAATGCTTGCAGGTGTAAAGCCGTGATCCAAAGCAGCAGCATATATAATCGGTTTAAATGCAGAACCCGGCTGGCGTTTTGCAAACACAGCCCTGTTAAACTCGCTCTTTGCAAAATCATAACCTCCTACAAGAGCCCTGATAAATCCACTATCTTGTTCTAAAGCTACCACTGCTCCTTCTGCATCGGGTTCCTGCTCAAGCAAAAGCCGGACATCTCTGCCGCGTATGCTCTTTATGCTCACCTTCACTATATCTCCAGGTTTAAGTATCTGCGTCAGCTTAAAATTTTTCAAAACCTTACGAAGACCCTTCTTTGAGTCGATGACATTTGAAGCCCATCCTGCATCCTCAATCGAGAGTTTACCTGTAATCCCTCTCGCCTTTATCAGTGCCCATTTGTCGCTAACCTTTAGAACAAGACCTGAAAAGTTATCCCCAGCATTTGTAACAACCACATTTGTGAGGTCTTTACTTTTTATCTCCTTTTCAATATCAATACCCTTTTTGTGTTCTATTGGCCCTCGCCATCCCCTTCTCTTATCAAGCTCCCTGAGCCCTTCCTGTAAGGCCCTCGCTGCAGATAATTGCGCCCTTCTGTCCAATGTAGTATGTACTTTTAAACCCCCTTTATATACGCTTTCTGCACCATACTTCTCCTCGAGATATTTCCTTATGTATTCTACAAAATAGTTGTTTGCCTCTACGCCCTTCCTCATACTTGAAAGATAAATAGGCTGCTTTAATGCGTTATTCTTCTCGGACCCTTTAATATAGCCTTCTTCCTCCATGCGTAAAAGCACGATCTCCTGCCTTTTTTTGGCTTTAGCCAGATTGATATATGGAGAATATAATGAAGGCGCTTTTATGAGACCTGCAATGAGTGCTGCCTCAGACAAGGTTACATCTTTTACCGATTTTCCAAAATATATCTTCGAAGCCATTTCAACCCCATATGCACCATGGCCGAAGTAGATCTTATTAAGATAAAGTTCGAGTATCTCTTTCTTATTAAGGTTTTTTTCTATCTCTGTCGCAAGTGCTGCCTCCCTTAGCTTTCTCTTTAGAGTTTTTTCCGGCGTAAGGAACATCACTTTTGCGAGCTGCTGGGTTATTGTACTTCCGCCCTCCTTGAGTCCTACATAAATAATGTCTTTTATAAGCGCCCTTGCTATAGCAAGATAATCAATACCTTTATGTCTCCAGAACCTTGAATCCTCAACTGCTATAACAGCATTGATCAAATGTTCCGGGATATTATTAAGCGGGACAAATATACCCTTCTCTACCTTAAGCTCTCCTATAAGCACATCGTCGTCAGCATATATCTTTGTGCCTTCAACAGGCATGTATTGCCCCGCATCTTTAATAGATGGGATTCCCTTGCTAACCGCAAGATAACCTCCAACAGACGTTCCAAGTAAGATCGATAGGATAGCGACGATAATAATAAATTTCAGTCTCATCTTTAAATTATACCCTTGGAGCAGAAGACCTGTCAAAACCCTTATAACTCCGAAAAATAGACATAGAAATTGTCATTGCGAGTGAAGTTGCGAGGCGAAGCCGTGGCAAACTCGGAGCGAGATTCCTCTCCCGAATGCTTTCGGGATCGGAACAAGCTCCGCAATCTCGCCTTTTAAAAAATGAGATTGCCACGGTCGATGCGACCTCGCAATGACAGCTAAATAAGGGGCTTGAAAACTCTATGCCTATCTTTAGGTAGCTTATCTGCATTGACTTGAAACTTGCCATAAGGTTAATATTTTTATTATGCATCCACATTCAGACTATATCCCCCTCCATCTGCATACAGAATACAGTCTATTGGACGGAGCAATCAGGATAAAAGAGCTTGTCGAGCAGGCCACCGCCTTCAGGATGCCTGCAGTGGCAATAACAGACCA
>JBGOWS010000261.1:0-3378 GCA_041478735.1 Thermodesulfovibrionia bacterium
AGCATAATTTATGCCACTTTATCTTTCATAACATATTGATTACCCTACAGAAAAAAATCGTAATTTGCCTATGGTTGAAAGTGTGACAAATTTTGTCTTTATGAAGCCCCCTTATATTTCTTATTAGGAACATTTTATGTCTATACTATATGCTGATTACGGCAGCAAGGCGAACAACCTTCAGCAGGACTTTTTATATAAGCATCAGGACAGGGGGTATCTCTTCATGAGGCGTGCGAAGTTGCTATTCTTCTATCCCTAATTCTTTTCTAAGCCAGTTTTCAATCCTCTTATTGATAGGATACATCCCGAAGTATTCTATCTGTTTGTTTTCTTCAATGGCTTCGGCTAAGAAGTAGTCGGGAATTTCATCAATCTTTGCCATCGTTTCAGCATAGCCCATCGAGGTATGACACATGAGAAATAAAGCAGGTTTCTTACCCAATAAAACAGATACCCGCTGATTATTTTCCGCTCTTCTTTGCCGTTTTTCGTTATCTTGTATCTCGGTTCCATAAGTTGTTCTGGATCAATCTCCCGGATGATATGTTTATGAATCCATTTATCTCTTTGAGATCAGCCAATGATGTAATATCACCGAATATCATCTCCTCAGCCTCCTCATTGCCCATCCTTGAGTTTCTCCAAAGTCACAGTAACCCCAGAGTCTTCTTTATAGCTTCCTCATCAAGCCCCAGAATAACTTCTTCTACTATCAATGTAGGATACGTTACTGCTGGATTGTATTTTTTTAGTTCCTTTGATGTAACCCACTGTTCACCGCTGTCAAGGAGGTCAACATCTATGAGTTCATATTTTACATTGTGTCCATCAAGGAATTTTTGCACCTCTCTGCACGTGGGACAGGTACTAAGCGAATATAGTTTGACTTTCTTTTTCTGCTCGTCCATATCTTCTTCCTGTGATAAGATTGTTTCTCAAACTCTCGCTTGGAATAGGGTTTTTATTATATATGATACTATAGACATAAAACATTAATGATATTTTCGGAAACAAGCTCCTTCACTTAAAGGATATTATGGATCCTCTTGGCAAGATGGAACTTCTGAATTTTTATAACAGGCACCTGAAAGACTTTGGTGATTCGCCGCAGGCTGTCAGGTGGACACCGGAGGGCCAGCTCCAAAGATATACTTCCCTTATAACAATAGCAACTGATTTCTCCGGTAAAAAGGTCCTCGACTTCGGGTGTGGAAAGGGTGATTTTTATGGGTTTATGAAAGAGAAAGGCGTCCTCGTAGAATATTGTGGTATTGACGTGAACGAGAACCTGATCGAACTTGCTGGAAGGAAATATCCCGAAGCTGAGTTTATTGCCATTGACATCGATGAAACCGAATTCAATCGAGCCTTTGACATCGTCTTTATCTGTGGTGTATTCAACCTTCGGATTGCAGGAATTGAAGAACTGATGAAAAGTGTTTTGAAAAAACTATTCAAACTGTGCAAAGAGGCTCTCCATATAAATCTACTCACACATTATATCCCGCAAAGGAATGTAGAACTCTTTTACGTAATGCCTGAAGAAATACTACAATTTGTTATTGCTGAGCTTTCCCGATCCGTTACTTTGATGCATACAAAGGAAGATATTTTCTTATCAATCTACAAATAGTATATTTGCTCAATTCAAAGGTAAGATGGTTATCCCGGCTTATTTTTGCCAAGGTCGTCCATTCTGTCAGCCAGAGTCTTCCAGTTGCAGGTCTGTATGAGCTTAACTAATTGGTGTACAGATCCATTCTGAATGACTTTCCGTCGCTCTGTCTCTTCATTCACACCGTAGAACGGAAGCATTATAAAAAATGCCTGATCAACATGTTTCTTTACGGGCGGGAGTACATCTTTTAGTCTCGTGTAATAAGGGTCTTCGTTATCAGCGCATGGCTTACCAAAAACAGTAAATTGTCTGCAGGAGATGGGTCGCACAGGATGTATCATGCATACCCCATCCTGCAGGAAAGGACAGGGATCATCTGTTTTGTACGACCGAAGTTGGTGCTTGAGGGACTCTCTCTCATGCCCTGATAGCTTTTCCGTGACATACCATGAGATGCCCACGAGCTCGAGCGGATACACCGGGATGGTCTGGTGGGTTTTGCAACAGCTTGAACACCCCTTGTTACAGGCTAACTTTCTATGCTTTTTCGTCTCTCTTTTGATGGCCCCGGCAACCCCCTTATCTACTATGTAATAGGCATCAAGGAGATGGGAAAGCCAGTCATATACTTTCTCATCATCTGGGAAAGAAAGTCTCGCAGGTTTTAAATAACCTGAATTTATTTCTTTCGTATGAGCCATTTTATCCCGAAAATAATGCATTAAATAGGGTTGTTTGTAAAAAGATTAAGGTTAAGAACCGCAATTCAAACAATTATAACAGTTTTCTCCGTCACGATTCCGAGTGAGAATCTTGTCAAAACCATAAAGAAGGCCTAATGTTAAAGACATTCTGACAATCCCATGCCCATTTCAGAATGAACTTATGCTATACTAAGAAAAATTTATTGCTCTTACCTAAGAGAAAGGAGAAAAAATGGCAACAGTAAAGAAAGTAACATGTTGCGCTAAAACAACGAAGGGGGAACAGTGTAAGAATCCCGTAACAGGAAAAACAAAATACTGCGCAACACACAAGAAAAAATAATCCGACAACCGAACGAGAACTATTCCCTGTAATTTGAACTTGCGTCTTACTTAGAAGAGCTTAAAAAAATCGCTTAATGCTTAAATGCTCTTTGTCCTGTAAAGACCATGGTTACTTTTGGATTTGCTTCATTGCAGGCGATTATGGATTCGAAATCCCTATCTGAACCGCCTGTCTGAACTATTGCTGAGATACCTTCTTTAATACCAACATCAACGCCATCCCTGAAAGGAAAGAAGGCATCAGAGACCATTACCGAACCTATCAGTCCTCCCTTATTTTTTCTCGTCTCTTCATCTATTTCGAGAAGAGCATTCCCATCCCGTTTCCTATTCTTTACATCGAGATCAAAAGTCTTATAAGGAACACCATATTTTTTGAAACATAAGGCATCAGCATACTTTGTATACGCCTTGAAGATTGCAATCTCAGCCACTCCTACCCTGTCCTGCTCGCCCGTACCGATTCCAACAGTTATACCATCCTTAACATAGATCACAGAGTTCGATGTTATACCCTGTTCAACATTCCATCCAAAGAGCATGTCGTCATATTCCATCTCTGTCGGTATTCTTTCAATAATATATCCTTTCCCCTGATATGTTGTTTTTGCAGGCAAGAAATCTTCTTTTGTCTTTATTTTATTTATTGGAGACTGCTGGACTATGATGCCGCCGTCAATTAACGATTTGAAATCAACAAAACGAAGA
>JBGOWS010000296.1:0-2825 GCA_041478735.1 Thermodesulfovibrionia bacterium
AGGTCTGTGGTAGACTACCACGTTGATAGGCTGGAGGTGTAAGTGTAGTAATACATTGAGCTGACCAGTACTAATAGACCGTGAGACTTGACCCTTATAATTCCCTCCTGTTGTCAAAGAATAAAAAGGGCCTTATTCGAAGGCCCTTTTTATGTGTATCAAGGAGTAAAGAAGTAAAGATGAGAGAGAGAGACATATTTGAAGACATAATCGACATAGGCAAGAGACGAGGAATCCTTACCTATGATGAAATAAATGACGCGCTTCCTTCTGAGTTCTTTTCACCCGACGAAATAGAAGATCTTATGGACATTCTTCAGGATATGGGAGTCAAGGTTGTAGATCATGAGGAAATTGTCCCACCCGAAGAAGAAATAGAAGAAGAAATAGGAGAGTATGAAAAGACAGAAGACCTTGTGCAGGCATATTTCTATTCAATGGGAGATATTTCGATCCTGACAAAAGACGAGGAAACAGAACTTGCAAAAAAACTCGAAGCGGGAAAGGAAATTATAAAGGAGACAGTTACTGTCCTGCCTCTTTATAAAAAACTCGAGGCCAGTCTAAATGGAAATGGAGAGGAGTTAAATCCAGAAGAAGAAAAACAAGAAGAGGAAAAAGTAGATGAAGCCCTTATAAAAAGTGTGGAAATCCTTGATACCCTTATGAAGGAAGTTGAAGTTGTGGACAGAAAGATTACGAGGCATGGCTCACTTAAAGAGCTTAAAAACGCTATCAAGGAGAAAAAGAAGAAAAATATTGACACCAAAAAACTTGAGGCATTAGCAAAAGAAATTGAGAAGACATACAAAAAGGTTGAATCTGAAGTGGGGGTTAAGGTCGATGACCTTAAAATGATGTGGACTCGTATTTTAAAGGCCAAGACTCTTATGTCTGCGGCTAAGAATGAGCTGATAACTCGCAACTTAAGGCTTGTTGTTAATATTGCAAAAAATTATGTTGGGAGAGGACTTCCTCTCTTAGACTTAATACAGGAAGGTAATATAGGCCTTATGAAGGCTGTTGATAAATTTAAATACGAAAAGGGCTTTAAGTTTAGCACATATGCAACGTGGTGGATCAGGCAGGCAATAACGAGGGCTTTAATAGACCAGACGAAAACCATTAGGGTTCCTGTCCATATGATGGAATTTTATAATAGAGTTACTAAGGCATCAAGAGAACTGACACAGCAACTCGGCAGAGAACCATCCAATGAGGAAATTGCTCAGAAACTTATGGTTCCGGTAAGAAAAGTTGAAGAGGTCTTCCGGGCAATACAAGATCCTATAGCACTCCAGACACCCGTGGGCGACGAGGATACCGAGCTTGAGGATTTTATAGGAGATAAGAACAGCCCATCACCTTATTCTGATGCAGAAAAGATCGAAACCTCTGAACAGATACAGATGGTGTTGAAGACATTGACGCCTAAAGAAGACAAAGTTATTAGAATGAGATTCGGTATAGGTGCGGATAGGGACCATACCCTTGAAGAGGTTGGGAGGCATCTTTCTATAACAAGAGAAAGGGTTAGACAGATCGAAGCAAAGGCATTAAGGAAGCTTAAACACCCAAGCAGGCTTAAGGCCCTCAAGAAATTGATGACTACCGCTACCTCTACTTAACTGCTGTTACCTCGTCTCCTTTAGTAATTGTATTAATGCTTTTTCTCACAATAGCAGTAGAGGTTGATTCTCTGAGGTCTATAACCTGAATTAGACCATTTGTTATCTCATGTTTATTTTTTAGCATTGGAGTAAATACGTCTCCAAGTTCTACCCCGTCTTTTTTGCCTTTGTCAATATAAACAATATCCCATGTACCATTAATAATTCGCAAATGTCTTGCAGCAACTATACAACCATTAATATCAGGCTTCCTCGGGGGTTCAATGGAAAGAGGGGGTTCTATCTCATAGAAGTTATCGAGAAGACTTCCTGTTGTTATTTCATTGTAAAAATCTTTTATTATTACCTTATTTTTATCTACAACCTCTGCAATTCCAAGTATTTCGATTAGATAGCCAAGTTTGTTTTCCGATTTTGGATGTGTTACCTCTCCCACTGAATGGATAACGTAAAACTTATCCCCTTTTTTAACTGGATTGTCTGTTTTGATAAAGGCATAATCGTTTTCCCCGAGCAGGGTTCTCTCGGTTGGAGAGTCAACTATTTTACCAACACTATGCACTGAATCAGCGATATAGCCGCTTGCAATTAAGAGATTTTTGTTCACGAGATATTCTTTCTTAACGGGTTTAACTATTTTTTCTATAGGCTTTTCTTTAATTTTTTCAGGCTTTATTTCTAATTCAGTTTTTGGTTTGGTTTCCGGAATTTCAATTTCTTTTTGTAATAATTGTAGTGGAATTTTAATTTTTTGTTTGGGATAGATTCTGTCAGGGTTTTTAATCTCAGGATTCTCCTTCCATACCTTCGGCCATAAAAAAGAGTCGCTTAACTCTTTCTGGGAGATGTCCCAGAGGGTATCTCCGTTTTCGATTGTGTAATCCTTATATTCCTGTGTCTGTGCTGTTATAAAAGAAGGCAATAACAGAAATATAAATACAAATAAGATATTTGATGTAAGAGTCTTTCTTAGCATAAATAGCTCCTTTTAAATAATTTTACTTATCATAAAAAATAACGAAGATACCTAAAACTGTCAAGTGTTAATTATATATCCGAAAAATAGAGATAGACTTTGGCATATCTGTTGTTTAGCCTTTTTGAAACATTTTTAAACCCCTCTTAAAGAGCGTTTCTATAAAAACCTATTATTAACTTGGTTGATCTATCCTCAACTGTCCCAAAATCCATGGG
>JBGOWS010000265.1:0-3304 GCA_041478735.1 Thermodesulfovibrionia bacterium
ATTACAGGCCGTCTTCTCCAATTAACGCTATTAAAGGGAATAAGCCAGTGATAAAGGGATCGAAGTGTATATTTCAGGCTTATAAAAGGCATAATCGTTTTGTCTTTTTTTGCCAGAGTAATAAAAGAATATAATCTATAAATACTTCCTCCAATAAATACAATAAATGCAATCCAGACTAAAGGGCCTCTCACAAAATTATATAGTGTTGGGTCTTTTATAAAGTCATACATTTTTTGCTCCCTCTATCATATTTCATATACCGGAACTACCCGACGATAATATTTTCCACCATCCACACACCGTATTAAGAGTTTTCCCCCATCAGGGCTAAAAACAGGATTCCAAAGTGATTCATATCCTCGCTTGCCAACCTTCCCATCAACGACGATATAATACTTGCGATTTTTTTCAGCCTTAATTGCCACCTTATCGCCTACCGGGCTAAAAAAAGGATCCCATACATTTTCGAAAGTCTCTGACCATGGAGAGCCATCGACAGCAATTGTCCACCTCTTATCATGCTTTACCGGAGCTGCAACCCTTTTCCCGTCAGGACTGAATACCGGAGATAACACTGCAGTATCGAATATAACACCCCACGGTGAACCATCTACGGCTACCGTCCATTTTCCAACATCAATAGCAACAACAGCGGCTATCCTTTTGCCGTCACCAGTGAATACCTGTTTCCAGACCTGAGAAAAATTACCCCACATCGGTTTACCGTTTATAGCAAGCGTCCAGCCTTTGGGTGTCTGCACAGGGGCAATTACATCAGTACTTCCAGGCTTAAAGATTGGCTCCCAAACAGCGCCAACCGCTGGCTCCCAGGGAGTTCCATCTACAGCGATGGTATATTGAGACATGTCTGTCCGCACAGCTGCTGCCACATGGTTGCCGTCATCGCTAAAGACACCCCCCCAGAGATTTAAAAAGTTCCTATCCCAGGGAGTTCCATCTACTGCAACTGTCCATATCTTTTTTTGAAAACTGGCGTTATCTAATGTGGCAAGCCTCTCTACCTGTACATGGGATGCGGTCCTTTTTCCATCAGGACTCATAATGAGATCCGCTGCGACTGGAAATGTATTCTCCCAGGTTTTACCATTCAGACAAACTCCACTTGTCATCTCTCCCGTTCTTATATTGACGCCAATACTTTTCCCGTCAGGGCTTAAAGCCAGATTCCACAGATAATCAAATTTTTCCTCCCACATCTCATGATCGACGTTTACTGACCATTCATAGTTTCGTAATGCGAGCGAAATCAACTGATTATCTGGGTTAAATTTAAGCGAGTATATTCTCTCAAACGTTTCCTCCCATGTCTCTCCATTCACACAGGTGGTAAATTTTTTGTCTTGGTTTCTCACCGCGGTGGCTATTTTCTCGCCATCATCACTGGGGACAAGTTCACGGACTTGTGGAAATTTCTTTTTCCAATCATTTATATTTGCGACTAACTTTTCTTTTGTATCCCAATCCCAACTTGCTGATTCACTCATATAGCATTCCCCTTCCTTTTCCCCTTTAGCTATATTTGGATAAACATTGACCTATTATAAAGATATGCATTTAAATGTCAATAGGAAATTGTTCATCCCTTAAACCAAGCTGCCACGACTTCTATAAGAGAAGAGACCCTACTTCTTTTGCCAGTTAGCAAAATTATCATAGTTGCATGAAAAAGTCAATAGCTTTTTCAGGTTTTTTTTCATGGTGGGAAATACACCCTAAAATTTCTGCTTACAGATCATTTCTATTCAGAAATTTAAATATATTGAGCTAATTGCAAAAGTCTCAAATGGGCACCCTCCACAACCCCTCCCATCAAGGGAGGGGCTTATTTATCAACCCTCTCCCCTGGTGGCCTATGGCTCGGAGCCAACGGCTCAAAGAGGCGAGGGCAAGGGTGAGGGGGTAATGGACTTTTGCAAGAGGCTCTATTATAAAACAAATTAGATGTTTAGACATTTTGTGATGTACACGAAGGGATAGAGGCCGAATATTGTATTCGGGAAGGGACGGAGCCTCAATGGGGAATCCTGAACTATGCACGCGAAAAGGATGTGGATTTAATAGTTAATAGTCATGGGTTCCCACACGAAAGACCGTATGTTGGAAGTGCTGTAGAGCAGGTAAGCGCTCAGAGCTTCTGTCCGGCTATTGTCGTCACTCATCCAGACGCATTGTTGAAGATAGAATAGTACGAAAAAAAGCAGGTGACCGATTCTCGCTGGTTTCACAAGCTCTGATTCCTTTTTTTGTGATCTGCTCCTGAATGGTTTTTCTCTGCTCAAGCAACAGTAATTTTCCGGGCTTGCTTTTGGACAAACTGTATAGCCTCCCTCAATTTATCTTTAGGAATGTATTTCGTTGAGCTCAGAAGATCGGTAATATCTTCTTTTTTGAGCAGTTTGCTGATATAGAATGTATCAATTTTCGTGTTTTCTGCCA
Organism: Thermodesulfovibrionia bacterium; assembly: GCA_041478735.1. Taxonomy (GTDB): domain Bacteria; phylum Nitrospirota; class Thermodesulfovibrionia; order Thermodesulfovibrionales; family SM23-35; genus JBGOWS01. The sequence continues at coordinate 2,461 of JBGOWS010000265.1, forward strand.
AACATCCGCATCCACCGATCATACCTGCGAATTCGTTGCCGATATAAAGAGGCATTAAGAATTTGATGAACCCTGCATCACATTCGTCCACTACACAGTCCTTCTTCTCCTGAGCAATTCTCGAAAGTCGCAGTTGAGCAGATGAACACACGAAAACCGAATCTCCGGATTTGATAGCCGGACAGACCTTATTGGCCCATTCTTCAGATTTGGCGAGAACATAATTGTCTTTTTTGTACACCGTTCCATTGAATCCGAATTTTTCATGGATTTGATCAGCTATGCTCTTCCATCTTTCGAGTGACATGATATCAATCAGTTCCATTCAACCCTCCTACTTGTTTATAAAAGTCTGTTTGTAAAGCTGTCCGCCCATCTGATATTTTCCGGAATCATTACAAGCATTCTCAATGAAATATGTTGCATCCAGCTTGCATTTTGTACATCTGTATTTTTTAGGTCTTGCCAAAAAAATTATAAGCATATGCCCATGAGATTTCGAGTTCCTTCCTATTCCTTTCCCCTGGGTTGAGCCATCTTGTTTAACTGCTCTTTTGTCAAAGGAGTGCCATAACCGGTGTAGTGCACTAAAGGCGCCGGAGCATTTTCTATCGGTATCCATTTTCCGTTTTTATAGTCCTGATAGGCACAATCATATGCTACTCCCTCAGCAATCGGGATGACGCCTTTCACATTTTTCAATGCATTATTTTCAAGCCAGGTCAGTTTCATCCTGCCATTCTGAACCTGCTTCACAATTTCGGTACCGTGACAATCTTGACACTTTCTCCCCTGTTTCATAATGGAGTGGCTGTTCTGGGGAGCAAACATGAGAAATGTCTTG
>JBGOWS010000207.1:0-4348 GCA_041478735.1 Thermodesulfovibrionia bacterium
TATCTTACTGGATCGCATACTTGGGCAAATTTCCAGAGCTGGGGGAACTTGCACCCACAAATCGATTTCAATACTTACCTGAATTTCCTGGAAAAGTACAATCACAACTTCATCCGACTTTGGGTAACCGACACAGCAGCAGGGGGCGGTGGCCGCGGTGGCTACTGCGAACCCCAACCTTTTGTGCGGACAGGACCGGGGAATGCCCTCGACGGCAAGCCGAAATTTGACTTGACCAAGTTCAACCAGTCCTATTTTGATGAATTGCGGAGACGGGTTGTGGCGGCCCAAGACCGCGGGATGTATGTCGCGGTAATGCTCTTTGACACATGGGGCGGAGGAGGATACAACAACCACGGAGAATGGAATAGCTCTCCCTTCCATCCAGCCAACAACATCAACGGCATTAATGGCGACCCGAACGCTGACGGAAAGGGGATAGAGGTTCATACCCTGAAGATTCCAGAGATAACGAGGATTCAGGAATCCTATGTTAAAAAAGTGATAGACACGGTCAATGACCTAGACAATGTGCTTTACGAGATTATGAATGAGGGAGGAGACACGGGGATTCTGGCGTGGGAGAAATATTTTACTGATTTCATTAGAAATTATGAGGCTGGCAAACCAAAACGTCATCCTGTAGGAATTACCGCTTTTTCGGAATTCGGCATGAGCGAGGCAGATGCAAATGCAGCTTTGTTTACGAGCAACGCCGATTGGACTGCTCCGTTGGGATTGGGCTCAAATGCGCCCTATGCGGTGAATCCGCCGGCGTCAGACGGAAGGAAAGTCATCATTACTGATAGCGATCACATCGAGTTGCCGAGAGACTCTGATGATCTTTATTTGCCGTCAATTTGGGTATGGAAGAGTTTTATGCGAGGACTTAATCCTATTCACATGGAGAGAATGGGGCCGCTAACGGGAGCAACTGACCACCCTGGAGCCGAAAATGCACGCAAAGCAATGGGCCACACCCTAAGCTATGCCAAAAAAATGAACCTTAAGGATATGTCTCCCCGTAATGACCTGGCGACAACCACGTATTGTTTAGCTAACCCAGGTTCTGAATATATAATCTACCAGCCAGAATCAAGTTTTTGGAATATATTTTTCCACAAATCTTTTACAGTAAATCTTGTGCCTGGTCAATATCGTTATGAATGGTTTAATCCCAGCCGTGGCACTATTGTTTCCACAGGATCATTCACTGCAGAGGGAGGTAAAAAATCTTTCAGACAACCTTTTCGAGGTGATGCAGTGCTCTATATTTACAAACCATGATGCCTTGGAGAGTTAAATATCTATGGGAGCGTTTCTGGATGTTATTTGCTGGAATGAGCCCTTTGGGAAGAGTCGCTACCTGGTTAGCAACGTGGTTCTCCCCAACGTATTTTGGACGCCATCACCTTGCTATGATGAATAAGAAAGGATATATTTCACCTCGTGCAATCATCCATCATGCCGATTTAAGTCTTGGTTCACATATTTTCATAGATGATCAAGTTATCATATATCAGTACAACGAAGGCGGTCCTGTAAATTTGGCTGAACTCGTTTCGATTCATCGCGATTGCATTATTCAAACCGGAGCCGGGGGCAGTGTGACTATAGGTACTGATACCCACATTCAGCCCAGATGCGTGTTTTCTGCTTTTATGTCACCTATTGTTATCGGTTCCGGTGTAATGATGGCGCCGAACTGCGCCTTCTACCCCTATGATCACGGTGTTGCCCCTGGTAAACCTTTGATTAAGCAACCGCTACAAACAAAAGGTGGCATCTTCATCGGAGATGATGTCTGGCTGGGTATAGGCGTGATTGTCCTTGATGGTGTGAGAATTGGCAATGGTGCAGTGATCGGGGCGGGCAGTGTTGTAACACATGACATTCCAGAAGGAGCCATTGCTGCTGGTGTACCTACACGCGTTATTAAAATGCGCAGCGATCTTGGTTAGTATGTTTTGGAATAGAGAAAATCAATAAGGAAAGTTCTTCTATGAATAATATCTTATGCCCAGATCAAAAACAAAAAGGCTATTTTACTCATAGCCGTGAAGAGATGTTAAAATATATTCCATCTAGTTCCAGAAGAATTTTAGATGTTGGATGCGGCTCGGGAAATTTTGGGAAATTATTAAAATCTCACGTGAATGCAGAAGTATGGGGTGTCGAAATTTCTCATAATGCTGCAGAAGAAGCCGTTACTAAGATTGACAAGATTATCGTTGGTGATATTGAGAAAGATAGCTTAAGTTTGCCTGTCGATTACTTTGACTGTATAGTCTTTAATGATGTTCTGGAACATTTGCAATATCCATGGAATGTATTAGTACGTTGTAAAGTTTTTCTTCAAAATGGAGGATACATAGTTGCTTCTATTCCAAATGTCAGATATTGCGGTAATATGTACAGTCTATTAGTACATAAAAACTGGGAATATGAAGATGAGGGAATCCTTGATAAAACACATTTAAGATTTTTTACTGAGAGAAGCATTAGAGAAATGTTTGTAAAATGTGGATATCATATTATTAAGATAGAGGGAATCAGGGAATGTAAGTTTTCAAAAAAACTTAAAATTCTGAATTTTCTTTTAAGAAACTCTTTGGATGATATGAAATATCTTCAGTTTGCAACTGTAGCACAAATAAGGAAAAGATGAATTCTAAATATACTCAATCGTTGCATAAAATGTGAGGCAGACATGCCAAAAAACCTTTCCAAAGCGACAAGATTTTATTCTGATTCACGTGACCGCACTTTTAACGTTTGGTGTATTCTAACAAAAGGCTGGCTGACCAAGCTGAATGGCCATAAGGTGTCGCTGGAAAAGCTTTTTCAGCACATCTGCCTCACAAATTGAATAAAAATTATGCAAATATTTACACGGGGTAACCCTTTGACCGGCTCAGTTCCTTCAAAAGTTAGCGTATGCATCCCTGTCTATAATGGGAGCGCCTATATTGCTGAATCCATTGAATCTGTTCTGACACAAACCTACAAAGACATTCGCCTCATTGTTTGTGACAACTGCTCGACTGATAATACTGAAGAGATTGTCCGTAGTTTTCACGATCCTCGATTGACATATGTGCGAAATCCTAAGAATCTTGGTCCTGTCGGTAATGCCAATCGCTGCCTTGAATTAGCCGATGGAGAATATGTATGCATTTTCCATCACGATGATGTGATGCTCCCGGAAAATCTCGAACGGAAGGTGCGTATTTTAGAGGAACATCCGGAAGTTGGTTTTGTTCATTCCAACTTAATCCTTATCGATCCTGAAGGGAGGGTCATTGCCCGGCAAATCTGGAACGAGGATTCGAGACGAGACTATTTCAAAAATGGCCTTGAGGTATTTCACAGATTTCTTGCAGACTTACCCATCGGCTCCAGCATATTTATTGGTACTGTCTTAGCCCGTCGGGAGTGCTACAAGCGCCTCGGCGGCTTCAGTCCCGAACTTCCGCATTGCAATGACAGTGAGATGTGGATGCGCATGTTGCTCTTCTATAATGTAGCCTGCATCGGTATGCCCCTTGTCAAGTATCGAGTGCATCCGATGAGTACCTCGAGTAACTGGAGTGATAATACCTCCATTTACTATTTAAAAGAGCATTATCTGGCTGCATCGATGGTATTTGAAAGGTATAAAGATTATATTCCTCAATGGGACGGCCTGAAACAGCATGTTTTTGGGGCCTTTGGGGAACAGGCTATGAAGTTGGCATGCAAGGCATTCTCAGATGGTGACTTTAGCACCGGCAGGGAATTCTTTAAGGAGGCTATGAGAATTTTCCCCCTGGTCTTCAAAAAGGTTGTCTTTTGGAAGGCTGCTGCAAGGCTCGCAGCAGGCCCGATGGGCGCCAGTGTCTACCGGTTGCTGCGGGAACATCGCTGGGGGAATTCCAGGTGAACCACGTAAGCAGGAATGCATATCATGGTAAATACGAGAAATAGCCGATCCGAAAATACCTTGTATTTCGCTTACTTGCCATTATTGGCATTTAATTAATAAAAAATATTAAGGATAAGAAGGGAGGCTATTATGCGTGCATTAAAGTTTCTAAAACCTTTACTCTTTATCATTTTTACCTATATTGTCTTATCTCCTTTCGCAGGTGAGGCATCGGCCGCAGGGACACTGAGAGTTCTTCCTACAAATCCCCGTTATTTTACGGATGACAGTGGAAAGGCGATCTATCTTACTGGATCGCATACTTGGGCAAATTTCCAGAGCTGGGGGAACTTGCACCCACAAATCGATTTCAATACTTACCTGAATTTCCTGGAAAAGTACAATCACAACTTCATCCGACTTTGGGTAACCGACACAGCAGCA
>JBGOWS010000066.1:0-9889 GCA_041478735.1 Thermodesulfovibrionia bacterium
AAAGTGCCACCTCTGTTTTCTCGCGCAGCACATATACCTCTTTTCCCGTCTTTGATTAAGCAGTGATGTGCACAGAGGAAACACCTTACAACATCCTTGTCAAGTTTTTCATAAAACATCGCCTCATTCATAATTGAATTATAGCAGTAATAACGAGAATGTGAAATAGCGGGTTAAGCACTTTTTACCCTTCAAGTTATCGCATCCCTCTGCAACCTGTAAAGAAGCTTGACATAATGTCCTGTATAAATTAAATTATTTAGATGCGAAAACCATTTATAGCTGCAAATTGGAAGATGTATAAGACTCTATCTGAGACACAGGAGTTTATATCAAAGTTTATCCCTGAGGTAAAAGAAAAGTCAGATGTTGATATTGCTATTGCTCCGCCTTTTACTTATCTGACAGTGGCAGCAGAAAAACTTAAAAACACTAATGTTATGCTCGCTGCGCAGGATGTATTCTATGAAGAAAAGGGTGCATACACAGGTGAAATATCTCCTCTAATGCTTGTTGATATCGGATGCCAGTATGTTATCGTTGGTCATTCCGAAAGAAGGCAGTATTTTAATGAGACGGATGATATCGTAAACAGAAAAATCAAGGCTGCAAAGAAGGCTGGGCTCGGGGTTGTTTTATGCATAGGTGAATCTCTCGATGAGAGGGAGGCAGGAAAGACATTTGATGTATTACAAAGAGAGATAGAAAAGGGGCTTAATGGAGTTGGTCTGGATAATATGGTCATAGCATACGAGCCTATCTGGGCTATTGGCACAGGAAAGACAGCAACACCTGAACAGGCTCAGGAGACACATGCCTATATCAGAGATAGACTTAATATTTTGTATGGCAATAAAGCTGATGATTTATGTATAATATATGGCGGTAGTGTAACGCCTGATAATATAGATTCTCTTATGGCTTGCAAGGATATTGATGGTGCTCTTGTTGGTGGTGCAAGTCTGAAGGTTGAAAGCTTTATCAGGATAGTTAAGTTCAGAAAGGAATAATAATGGCAACTTTTTTATTAATAGTTCATGTTATTGTCTGTTTTCTCCTTATTTTTGTAGTTCTGATTCAAAGTGGTAAGGGAGCAGAACTCGGTGCAGCCTTTGGAGGTGGGTCAAGCCAAACACTTTTTGGAAGCCGCGGAGCTGCAACATTTCTAAATAAAATGACAACAATTGCTGCAGTTGTTTTTATGGTTACATCCCTCTTGTTAGCTGTTGTTACTGCCAAAAGCGGGTCTGTTGTTAAAAATGTCCCCGTAACTGAGGAGAAAAAATCGATTCCAGCAACATCTGGTCCAGTTAAGAGTGGGGATGTACAACCGGTTCAGCCCTCTCAGCAGCAGGTTCCAAAGTCACCTCAACAGTCTCCAACAAAATAAATTAGCTTTATATTTTTACCTAAATTGAGCGATTTTAACCCCCTCCCCTTGCCCCTCCCGCCAGGGGAGGGGGCTAGATATACCCTCCCCCTTGACGGGGGAGGGCGAGGGTGGGGGTGTTTTTGATAATAAATTCAACAAGTTCCGTGGTTATGTTATTAAGAATCGCTCAATTTAGGTTTTTATTAGTTCAAAAGTCCCCGTCTGCATTATTCGGGTTAAGGAGGATCTGTTATGGATAATTAAGTTGAAGCCTCTGTAATGCGGTAGACTTTCCTGTTTTTTCATCAATCTCGATAACTATGGCAGAAAAAATGCCTTCACCCCTGGCTGTTTCAAATCGGACGGGAATATTAGTTAGAAATCGATGTATAATCTGTTCCTTTTCTATGCCTATTACAGAGTTGCATGGACCTGTCATTCCCACATCCGTTATATAAGCAGTCCCCCCAGGCAATATTTTTTCATCAGCAGTCTGGACATGTGTATGAGTTCCAATGACAGCACTAACCTTGCCATCCATAAAATATCCGAACGCGATCTTCTCTGAGGTTGCCTCTGCATGAAAATCTATGATAATCATCTTTGTTAAACTGCTCAGCTTTTCTACCTCCTCTTTGCCTGTTCTGAAGGGACAGTCAATATTTGACATGAATACCCGTCCAGAAATATTAATTACTGCTACCTTTTCACCATTGTGGAGTGTATAAAGTATACTTCCATAACCAGGCACTCCCGGAGGATAGTTTAATGGCCTGAGTATTCTGTCTTCCTTTGAGATTTGCGAGATGAATTCCTTCTTGTCCCATACGTGGTTGCCCGTAGTAATTATATGGACTCCGCAGCCTAAGATTTCATCGGCTATCTTGTCTGTTATCCCGAACCCGCCTGCTGCATTTTCACCATTTGCGATTACAAGGTCTACTTTATATCTATTGACAACAGTCGGAAGCAATGCTTTTGTAGCGATTCTGCCAACTTTGCCTACTATGTCGCCAATAAAGAGAACCTTCATAGTTAGAATAAATGAGGAGAGCAATATTTATTTAGCATATTCCACATATCGGGACTCTCTTATAACAGTAACCTTTATCTGGCCGGGATATGTCATCTCTGACTCTATTCTTTTGGCGAGCTCCCTTGATATTGTAGCGGACAATTCATCACTAACATCCTCAGGCTTTACTATAATCCTTATTTCTCTTCCTGCCTGGATTGCATAGCATTTATCAACACCTTTAAATGAGAGAGCGATTTGTTCAAGTTTCTCAAGCCTCTTGATGTAGTTCTCAATACTTTCTCTTCTTACTCCTGGCCTTGCAGCTGACAGGGCATCAGCAGCAGCCACAAGGGCTGCTTCAACAGTTGTAGGGTCTCCTTCTCCGTGATGTACTAATATAGCATTTATTACTTTTTGATTCTCACCGTACTTCTTTGCTATAGTTGCACCGATCTCCTGGTGGGACCCTTCTATTTCATGATCTACTGCTTTCCCGATATCATGCAGGATGCCAGCCCTCTTTGCAAGTTTAATATCCACTCTGAGTTCTCCAGCTAACATACCTGCGAGATATGCAACTTCCCTTGAGTGCTGAAGGACATTTTGGCCATATGATGTCCTGTATTTTAACCTTCCAAGAAGTTTTATTAGTTCCGGGTGTATGCCGGAAAGCCCAAAGTCAAAAATGGCCTTTTCTCCCTCTTCCCTTATGTGCGATTCAACCTCTTTTTTGACTTTTTCGACTATCTCTTCGATTCTTGTAGGGTGGATCCTTCCGTCTGTTATAAGCCGTTCAAGCGAAAGTCTTGCAATTTCACGTCTGACTGGGTCGAAGGCGGAGAGTGTTACGATCTCTGGCGTATCGTCTACAATCAGGTCAACGCCTGTTGCAGCCTCAAGTGCCCTTATATTTCTACCCTCCCTGCCGATTATTCTTCCTTTCATCTCATCATTCGGAAGTGTTACAGCAGTGACGGTTGCATCCGCAACATAGTCGCTTGAATATCTCTGTATGGAAAATCCTATTATTTCTTTTGCCTTTTTCTCAGCGTTTTCTTTTGCTTCCTCTTCTATCCTCTTAGCAAGTTTCGCAGCATCAAACCTTGTGTCCTCTTCTATTTTCTTTAAAAGTTCCTGTTTTGCCTCTTCTGAACTTAATCCCGATATCTTTTCAAGTAATTGAGTCTGATCTTTTATCAACTTGTTGTAATTTGTTTCCTTATCCTGAATACCGCGTTCCTTTAAGGTGAAATCTTTCTCTCTTTTATTTAACTCCTGTTCTCTTTTTTCGATCTGCTCGAGTTTTCTCTCAATGGTTTCTTCTTTCTGCCGCAGCCTTCTTTCGAGATGGTTAGTCTCGGAACGTCTTTCCTTTAACTCTTTCTCCATCTCTGCTTTAGCTTGATAGACGACGTCCTTAGCTTCTATAAGAGCATCTTTTTTTATCCTCTCAACTTCTCTTTGTGCCTCCTCAAATAGTTTTGTTTTTTCGTTCTCTATTGCAATTCTCTTTTTTTTGAGATTTGCCCAGGAGATAAAAGTCAGGACTAACCCCAGGACGAGACCCGTAGATATAGCTATTATTAAATATGATATTTGATTCATTTAATATTTAACCCCCTTCCTCTATCTTCCCTGCAAATAGAGGGATTTTTATGAAGCGTAAATAGCTTCTTTTTAGAATTTTGATTTTATGGGGCTGGGTTATGACTTCAACGTGACTTTTGGAGGTGAGAAACACTTAGTCATGAAAATAATTATCCATCTATGCTTTATCATATAATGATTATTTTTTATATTCCTCCACAAAAATAAGTACGTCATATAAGCCAGCCTCACAGTAGTTAAAATAAACCCACCCTGCCGTGTAAGAAGAAATCAGATCCGCCTATAAAATAGGTGGGTGCCCTGAAGGAGTCTTTAGGCTTTCTCCTCTCGGGAGACTTGCACACCAACTCCTTACTTGAACTCCCAAAAGATCTGATTTGCCGGATCAACATTTCACCTTATCACTAACAGGGCAGGCGATTCTACTAAATTTACAGTAAAACCTCCTGTACTATTTATACAATAAAATAAAATAGTATCTTATGGCAAGGGAAAAATCATTGAGTCCGGCACTTTTAAGGAAGTCCCCCCCTGGAATTTTGTTAGTTTAACTGAAAATATAATTATTATAATTGGTTATACAAATGATATAAAGAAAATGTTTAGGATAGAAATGATTTTAAAGTCTACTTTTTGGAATATTGTATATGCAGGAAGAACTTCCCTCAGCCATGCATTGCTCGCGGGTTACTTCCTTTCCGAGAAGATCCTTATACATCTGAAGTTCGTACTTGCATGCATCGTTATACTCTAACGCTATCGTATAAATAGGACAGTTAAATTGTTTTAAAATATAGAAGTCGTCAGTTTCGTCGATATTAATAAGGTATCCATCTGGTTCAAAAATATCTTTGAGCCCGTAAATCTTTTCTTTAAGGCTTTTCTTTTCTGAGAGGGCTTCTCTGGTTTCCTTGAGGAGTCTATTTTTGCGCCACTTGAATATATCATCTATTTTATTCCGTCCCTCATTTTTTTCGATATCTTTAAACATATCCAGGACAAACTTATGATACGTTTTTGGGAAAAGATTGTTTGCCTCCTCAGTGAGCTTATAAAGGAAAGCGGGTCTACCGATACCCTGTCTTTTTGTAATGTAACTTATTAAGCCCTTTCTTTCGAGGGAAAGGAGGTGTTGCCTTATGCCCATCGAGGTTATATTCAACTCTCTGCTCAGCTCATCAACGGACATGGGCCCTGTGGTTTTAAGAAGCATTATTATTTTCTCCCTTGTGGGATTTTCGTTAATAACTGGCCACATATGAAAAAAACATAGCATAAATAAAACCTTTTGTAAATAATTGTAATAAAAAGTTCAGAGAGTCGAAGACTTTTCTGCTCGAACAGTCGATTGGAATTTTTCCGAAGGCATTCACACTACTTATCTGTCTTTGGGTTTAATATGCCATAATAAATTTATGAACTTGGATACTATATTATATAAAGGTAGCGATGATAAGCCCGCTGTGATATTCATACACGGCCTTGGCATGGATAAGGATATATGGGTAAATCCATCCAACTCCCGTATTCTCGGAGGTGGCTTTTCCATAAAAACTCTCCTGAGTAAAAGGCCTAAGGTTAAGGATTTTGGTATCTGCAGGGAGGATGTACCTAAGGAGGCAGTCCCTAAGTTTTCAACAGGAGAACAACCTGATAATCTGCAAACACTGTTTGATGATTTCAGGATAAAGGGCCATACAGTAATTACATGGACTCAGAAAAGGCCTGCAGGGCCGATAGATGCTGTTGACATGGAGTTAAAAGAGGTTGTACGTATTGCAAATAAGATGACAAAAGCTGGCATTATACTCATCGGTCACAGCAGGGGAGGGCTTATCGGGAGGAAATATCTCTTGAGAGAAGATAGGTCAATAAGAGCTCTTATAACAATCTCTACCCCCCACAAAGGGAGTTCTATAGCAAGGATTGCTAATTATTTATCCCCCTTCGTCGCTATTATAAACCCTTTTTTCCCTGGTTCGGATAAAGGCACTCTTTCCTTTACAATAAAGCGAATCTTTGAGTTTCTTGGAAGCAGGGCGCTTAAGGAACTTCTTCCTGAATCAGACTTTTTTAAATCAATGAAAGATGGGCCGTTTAACTGGGTGCATTATATTTCTGTTGGAGGTACAAACCCAACACTCTTCAGTTTTTACAGATGGAGGTTGGATACCGCAAGAATGGATAAATGCAGTAGGAAAATTCTTATACCTGATGAAATCTTCTCCGTACCGGATATCTCCGAAAAGGTGATCCCTAAGAATCTTTATCCAGAAGAGATGAAAAAAGGTAAAGGAGATGGTTTAGTATCTGCAGAAAGTTCAAAGATTCCCTGGAGTAACGAACACTACAATTTTGAGCTTAATCACGCAGAAATATTGTTTGAAGAAAGTGTAAGAAAAAAGATTGTTAAGACAGTAGAGATGTTTTGAAGTATCCTGAAATCTTTAGAGTCAAGATTTGGTATAATTGAACAGCAAATTGAAAGAAAAGAAATAGAAGAAGGAAATAGGTTCATCTAATCTTCATGAAAAAATATCTTATAAAAATAATTGAAGATTCACTTAAGAAGATGGGTATCGAAAAAGTACCTGCTATTGAGGTTGAAGTGCCCCCTGAGGATTCTATGGGTGATATGGCAACACCTGTTGCAATGTCTTTGGCATCGGCGTTAAAAAAACCTCCGAGAAAGATAGCAGAAGAACTTGTAAATTCTATTAAAGATAAATCTGCCTTTGAGAAAATAGATATTGCAGGTCCTGGATTTATCAACTTTACATTCTCAAAAGAATACCTGTATTCAGAGATTAAAAAATTATTGTTGCATGAAGAAGGATTTTTAAGGGAGGAAATCGGTAAAGGCAAAAGTGTCCAGATTGAATTCATTAGCGCAAACCCGACAGGTCCTCTCCATTTAGGACATGGGAGAGGTGGTGCTACAGGTGAAGCGCTCTCAAATCTTCTTAAATCAGCTGGATACAAGGTTGAGCGGGAATATTATATAAACGATGCAGGGAAGCAGGTAAAACTGCTGGGGATGTCAGTATTTGCACGCTATAAGCAATTGCTTGGAGCGGAATATCCATTTCCGGAGGAAGGTTATAGAGGTGAATATATAGAAAAGATTGCAGGTATGATAATTGAGGAGGAGGGCGAGAAGCACATCGGGGCAAATTTTGAGGAGGTATCAAATTATTTTATTGACTATTCTTACAAGAAAATACTATCCGGTATTAAAGATGATTTAAAGGATTTTGGTATCACTTTTGATATATGGCAGAGTGAAAGGGAACTCTATGAAAAAGGAAATGTAACAAGAGCTATTGAAGAACTCAAAAACAAAGATTTTATATACGAAAAAGATGGTGCTATATGGTTTAATTCAACTGCCTTCGGCGATGACAAGGATAGAGTTGTGATTAAAAAAGATGGAGAATACACCTATTTTGCTTCGGATATCGCATATCACAGGAAAAAGGTGGAAAAGGGATATGACGAGATAATAGACATATGGGGTGCTGACCACCATGGTTATATCCCGCGTGTTCAGGCAGTTATTGAGGCTTTAGGCTATCCCAAAGACAATTTAAAAGTCCTTCTCGTCCAGATGGTAACACTTCTGAGGAGTGGTAAACCTGTCCAGATGTCAAAAAGGGCAGGTGAGTTTGTTACCTTGAGAGAGGTTATGGACGAGGTCGGGGCGGATACAACAAAATTTATATTCCTTACAAGACGACCTGACAGCCACCTCGAGTTCGACCTTGAAGTTGCAAAAGCTCAGTCATCAGAAAACCCTGTGTTTTATGTACAATATGCAAATGCAAGGATAAACAGCATATTTGCCCACGCAAGAGAAAAAGGTATTCGTATAGATAAGCTTTACGCTGCAGACCTCAAATTGTTATCTACTTATGAGGAACTCAGGATTATCAGGAAACTACTTATGTATAAGATGGTGTTTGAAGGTGCTGTCAATGCTTATGAGCCACACAGAATTACATTTTACTTACAAGAACTTTCAGGTATATTTCATCCTTACTACAATAAATACAGGGTTGTAAGCAATGATATCGAATTGACCGTGGCAAGACTTGCACTGTGTGAGTCTATAAGGATTGTACTCCTTGAGGGTCTTGAAGTACTTGGGATAAGCGCCCCTGAAAAGATGTAATTGACTTTATCGATGCTATACTGGTATAAATAAATCCTTATGATACCAAAGACAGAAAAGATATGGATGGATGGTAAGTTCGTAAATTGGGATAAGGCTACTGTGCATATCCTTACCCATACACTCCACTACGGTCTAGGCATCTTTGAAGGAATAAGATGTTATGAAACCAGCGAAGGCCCTGCAATATTCAGGCTTAATGAGCATGTTGATAGGCTTTTCGACTCAGCACATATATTTTTGATTGATATCCCCTATTCGAAAGAGGAAATTAAAGATGCGGTAATCAAGACAGTGAGGGTAAATAAGATTAAGGAATGCTATATCAGGCCACTTGCTTATATAGGATACGGTGCCATGGGTCTTTATCCAAAAGAAAACCCTGTTAATGTCTCTATCGCAGTATGGTCATGGGGAAGCTATCTGGGAGACAAAGGGCTTGAAAACGGTATTAAAGTTAAAACATCATCCTTTGTAAGGAACCATGTAAATGCAAACATGGCAAGGGGTAAGGTATGTGGATATTATGTGAATTCTCAACTCGCAAAAAAAGAAGCGATTTCATGTGGATGTGATGAGGCACTTTTACTTGATACAGAAGGTTATGTATCTGAAGGAAGCGGTGAGAATATCTTTATAATAAGAAATGGAATGCTAAAGACTACACCTCTTACCTCAATACTTGAAGGGATAACAAGAAACAGCATCATTAAAATAGCGAATGATGAAGGTATCAAAGTTGTGGAGGAAAGGTTTACAAGAGATGAAGTCTATATTGCTGAGGAAGCCTTCTTTACGGGTACAGCTGCGGAGGTTACTCCAATAAGAGAGGTTGACGGAAGGACCATTGGTAAAGGAACGCCTGGTAAAATAACAAAGAAGCTCCAGTCAATATTCTTTGATATCGTTAGGGGCAAAAATAAGAAGTACGGATCATGGCTGACGAGGATTTAACAGTATTTTTAGGGGGGCGTAGCATGCTACGCCCCCCTAATCTTTACTTCATCTCTTCTTTCATCTCTTCCTTTATTTCTTCCTTCATTTCTTCTGCCTTTATATGGCACTTTCCGCATTCTTTTTCATCAGATTGTGAGAATGCCTTCGTTCCATTATGGCATGCTCCGCATCCTGTTTCCTTACCATGGTCTTCCTTTGTCATCTTATATGCGCCTTTTTTCATCTGGAAGAGTTTCGGATGACAGTCAGGGCATTTCATACCTTGTGCAGTACCGTGTGTGGATCCATTAAATATAACTTTTCCGGCCTCTCCACCTGCATACTCTACTGTTTTTCCTGGAGGACTTGCCACAGCACTACCGATGAACGCAATTGCTACCAATAAGCTTAATACAAGAATTAAGTACCTCATTCTTTTTTCACCCCCTTTCATAAAATAGTTTCAAAATCCTGAAAACAGGTTTCAAATTCCAGTGTAAATCTTAAGCCTCCGTAAGGAGAATTATTCCTTTTCAGGGAAGGAATAATCTTATAAAAATTATCAATCAAAAGCAGTAACAGTGTCAAGGGAAATAATCAGACCGCTGTAGCCGATGTGTTAACCAACGACCAAAAAGTCAGCAATTCTCGGTGAATGCACAAACACTTAAGATTGCTTTATGGAGCTTATCCTGGGCAGAAAAGCGAGATTGCTTCGGTCGATACGACCTCGCAATGGCAAGGGCAAAGGGTTTGCAATGACAAATCCCCCCATTCCCCCCTT
>JBGOWS010000192.1:0-4539 GCA_041478735.1 Thermodesulfovibrionia bacterium
CTGATATTTCTGTAGTATTTGTACTACTGTGTTTCTTAAAAATATCCTGTATAATTCCCGCGTATATTATGAAAAATAAGAGAAAACAAAAAAGGTTTATCAAGCGTTATGAGACTTAATTTGTGTTAAACAATATAACTTACAGGGGGATATCCAGAGATTTCTCTCTGAACGGTCTTTTTATAAGAACAAAATACCCTATGGCTCCAGGTACAATAGTTGACATAACAATTCACCTCCCTGATGGCTTAACCTCGAAATTGAAAGGAAAGGTCAGAAGAACTTCGAAAAACCCTATTGGAAAGGTTATGGGAAGTCCTGTTAAAACCGTAAAAAGTGGCATGGGAATTGAGATCATAGAAAAAAGATACCAATTATCTCCACTTATTAAGGGTCTCAAAATTGAATAGACATTTACAAATCCATAACTGTCTCCTGTTTGTCATGCCCGCAGGTTCCCCGCTTACGACCTGCGGGGACAGGCTCCAGCGGGCATCCAGTGGTTTTCTGGATTCCCCGGTCAAGCCGGGGAATGACAACTGAGAGAACGGACTTTGTCGTAACTATTATGAGATCGTTAATAATAAGGTATTTTCTCTCCTGAACCCTGAATAACCGGATAAAATAGCTGATACTGATTTTTGTATATTGCACTTTCTGTATCTGATGGTATTTAATAATTAGTCATGTCAGAACTAACCCCGTTAATGAAACAATACTTCAGCATCAAAGAAAAATACAAAGACGCAATTGTTTTTTTCAGGCTTGGAGATTTTTATGAAATGTTTGGAGAGGATGCTGAGAAGGCATCTAAGATCCTGCAGATAGCACTCACGACAAGGGATAAATCAAAAGAAGAGCCTATACCAATGTGCGGCATCCCTTACTTTGCGTCAGAATCTTATATATCAAAGCTGATCAAGGCAGGATATAAGGTTGCAATATGTGAACAGATGGAAGATCCAAAAGAGGCAAAGGGCATTGTCCAGAGAGATATTGTAAAGGTAATTACACCTGGAACGTATAAACCTGAAAATCCCAAGGAAAATTCCTATATTATAAGCCTATTCTCATCAAGAGATATGCACGGTATAGCAGTGATAGATATCTCTATAGGAAGTCTCATCACCTATGAGACAGTAGAAAATATTACGGATGAAATGTACAGGTTCGAACCAAGAGAAATCCTTATTCCACAGAGTATTAAGGACAATATCCATTACAAAGAGGCACTTAACAACTTTTATATATCTACTTATGATGACTGGTATTTTGATTACTCAGAGGCCTATAGGACACTGTTAAGGCATCTAAAGGTCTCTTCACTTGATGGGTTCGGGTGCGATGGTATGACTGCTGCAATTTCAGCTGCAGGGGCCCTGGTTAGTTATCTTGAAGATACACAAAAAGAAACTTTCAGCCTTAAAAGGATAACCACATTAAGACAGGATTCGTATATGTTCCTTGATGCGGCAACGCAACGCAATCTTGAACTCACACACAACCTCAAGGATACTTCACAACATAATACACTTCTCTGGGTTCTTGATGAGACACTGACTTCAATGGGAGGGAGGTATTTAAGAGCTTCTATCCTGAAGCCACTTATTGATATCAATGAAATAAAAGAACGTCAGGATGCCGTGGAATACCTTGTAGAAGACTATGAACTTCTTGAAGAGCTAAGGACGCCCCTGAGGAAAATACAGGATATTGAAAGGCTTTCGGCAAAGGTAAGTTCGAAAAATGCAAATGCAAGAGACCTTGTAGCAATAAAAAATTCCTTAGCATATCTGCCAAGGATCAAGAAATCTCTTATCTTGTCTAACAATCCTTATTTAAATTCGATTGCAGAGGGAATATCAGAATTTTCTGACTTCGGGAAATTGTTAGATAAAAGTATTATTGATAACCCTCCTGTAAGTCTCAGAGACGGTGGGATCTTAAAGGATGGATACAATGCTGATGTAGATGAACTCAGAAATATATCTATAAAAGGTAAGGACTTTATTGCAGAACTGGAGCATAAGGAAAGGCAGCGAACAGGCATATCTTCTCTGAAGGCTAGATATAATCTGGTCTTTGGGTACTATATCGAGGTTACAAAATCAAATCTCCATATGGTCCCTGATGATTACATAAGAAAGCAGACACTTGTGGGAGGAGAAAGGTTTATAACACCGGAACTTAAAGAATATGAGGCTAAAATTCTCGGAGCTGAAGAAAGACTTAAAAATCTTGAATACCAGATTTTTCAAGAGATACTTGATAACATACAGAAAGAATCCATTCTTCTATCAAAAACAGCCTCTGCCCTTTCAATCGTTGATTTTCTCGCGTCACTAGCTGTCGTTGCAAAACGGTATAACTATGTAAAGCCGTCAGTTGACGAAAGTGGAGTAATAGAGATAACAGATGGAAGGCATCCTGTCCTTGAAAGAATACAGACTGATGAAAGGTTTATACCAAACAGTATTTATATGGATAACGAGGATAATCGTCTCCTTATTATTACAGGCCCGAATATGGCGGGGAAATCCACATCTATGAGACAAATTGCGCTTATAGTCATTATGGCACAAATTGGGAGCTTTGTCCCTGCATCAGATGCAAAAATAGGGATTGCTGACAGGATATTCACAAGAATAGGCGCATCCGATTTCCTTACAAAAGGTCAGAGTACTTTCATGGTTGAGATGATAGAGGTTGCAAATATAATACACAACGCAACCAGTAAAAGCCTTATTCTTCTCGATGAAGTAGGAAGGGGCACGAGCACATTTGACGGTATTAGCATTGCATGGGCAGTTGCAGAATACATCTTGAACGAGATTAATGCAAGGACTCTCTTCGCAACGCACTATAATGAGCTCACAGAACTTAGCCTTACCCACGATGGTGTCAGGAACTATAATGTATCAGTAAAGGAATGGGGTGACGAGATTATCTTTCTGAGAAAAATTGAAAAAGGACCCGCTGACAAGAGTTACGGCATACAGGTAGCAAGATTAGCAGGGCTTCCTGAAGGCATCATAAATAGGGCAAAGGAGGTACTTGCCAATCTCGAAAAAGAGGAACTGAATGAAACAGGCAGACCAAGGTTTGCAGACAGGAAAACGAAGAAAGGCACGGTCCAGCTCGACCTTTTCTCTTCTATAACAGGGTCTGTCATTACTGAAATCATAAACCTTGATGTAAAAAAGCTTAAACCAGAAGACGCGCTTAATAAACTTATTGAGATTAAGAAGAAATTAAGTCCATAGTTGATCGGGACGAGAATTAGCGAAAAGATTATTCCTAATCTAAATAAACATACCCATAATATGGGCTAGAATATTATTCCTGGCCAGTAATAATCTTGAGGATTTCCTTGTATCTTGTGGCAGCCTTTTTTACAATCTCATCAGGCAGTAAAGGGCCGGGATAAGTTTGATCCCAATCAAGGGTAAGCAGATAGTCTCTTACAACCTGCTTGTCATAGCTGTCCTGACCCCTGCCAGGGGAATAGTCTTTCATTGACCAAAAACGTGAAGAGTCCGGTGTAAGAAGCTCATCAATGAGCATAAGCTCACCATTATATGTACCAAATTCAAACTTTGTGTCTGCTATGATAATGCCTTTTTTCTCGGCCAGGTCTCTTGCCTTTGAATATATTTTCAGGCTTGTATCTTTTAGTTTTTTAGCAAGATCGGCACCGACAATGTTTTTTACATCTTCAAAGGAAATATTAATATCATGCCCCTGTTCTGCCTTTGTGCTCGGAGTGAATATTGGTTCATCAAGTCTGGATGATTCAACAAGCCCTTCGGGCAACCTGATCCCACAAACACTGCCGTTTTCTTTATACCCTTTCCAACTACTCCCTGAAAGATAGCCCCTCACCACACATTCAACTGATAAGGGCTCTGCCTTCTTTACAAGCATGCTTCGCCCTTCGATGATACCTGCATACTTATGCAGTTCCCTGGGAAAATCATTTATCCCTGTAGCTACAATATGGTTTGAAATAATATCCTCCATCTGCTTGAACCAGTAGATGGATATTTGTGTAAGCACCCTGCCCTTCCCCGGAATTCCGTTAGGCAGAACAACATCAAAGGCTGATATCCTGTCAGTAGCAATAAGCAGCAGATGCTCGCCGAGGTCATAGATGTCTCTTACCTTGCCTCGTTTGACGAAGGTGATATCAGGAAACTCTGTATTTAAAATTACCTTATTCATTAAAGTTATTTTGTTAAATAATAAATTTCCAGAAGAGGCTCTTGCAAAAGTATCAAATGTTCACCCCCTCCTCAACCCCTCCTCTGCGAGTCGTAGACCGTCAAGGGAGGGAAACACACCCCTGCACCCCTCTCAAGAGGGGACAATTACCAACCCTCTCCCCCTTGCGGGAGAGGGTAAGGATGAGGTGGTAAAATAGACCTTTGCAATTGCCTCATTAAATACAATTTCTCAGAACTTGTAAGTCAGGCTGACACTAACCATATGCAAGCTGGATTTGTATTTTCCATTAGCAGTCGTGGTGAGGTTAACAATCCC
>JBGOWS010000119.1:0-6773 GCA_041478735.1 Thermodesulfovibrionia bacterium
AGGAGATTCACGGAAAAAATCCTGCTGACGAGACATTGTTCCAAAAGCAGGAGATGCTGAAGGGAATTGAAAAGGAACTTGATGATGTTCAGGGAGATAATCCTCTGGTCCAGATCGTGGTGGATCCGCAGACCATCTCAGAGGTTATCTCCGGATGGACCGGAATCCCCACGGGGCGCATGCTCGTGGATGAAATCGAAACTGTCCTCAATATGGACAAACTTCTGGGTGAAAGGATCATCGGGCAGGACCATGCCCTGAGTGCCATCGCCCAGATGATCCAGACCGCTCATGCGGGGATCGAAGACCCATCCAAACCGACTGCAGTATTTCTCTTTGTAGGTCCGAGCGGGGTCGGCAAGACAGAAACTGCTCTGGCACTTTCAGAGCTTCTCTACGGAGGCGAAGAGAACGTGATCACCATAAACATGTCAGAGTATCAGGAGGCGCATACGGTTTCAGGTCTCAAAGGCTCTCCCCCTGGTTATGTGGGATATGGCGAGGGAGGCGTGCTGACCGAGGCAGTACGGAAGAAGCCATACAGTGTTGTCCTTCTTGATGAGGTGGAAAAGGCCCACCCTGATGTGATGGAACTCTTCTACCAGGTTTTTGACAAAGGTACCCTTGAGGATGGTGAAGGTCGGCGAATCAATTTTAAAAATACCCTTATCATCCTTACATCCAATCTGGGAACGGATACGATCATGAAGGTCTGTGCAGATGAGGAGACCATGCCGGACTGGCAGGGCCTCACGGAAATGCTCCGGCCGGAGCTCCTGAAGCGCTTCAAGCCTGCTTTTCTGGGCCGTTTGAAGGTAGTCCCCTATTACCCGATAACCGATAAAAACATGCGCCTCATCGTCAAGCTCAAACTGAACCGGATTGCCAAGCGCATGCAGGAAAACAGAAATGTTTCCTTCGTGTATGATGAAGGACTGATCGAGTCCATCGCAAGCCGTTGCACCGAAGTGGAAAGCGGAGCGAGGAACGTAGATCATATTCTTACAAATACATTGCTTCCCGAAATGTCAAAAGAGTTGCTTTCGAGGATGGCGAGAGGGGAGCAGATAAAGGAGGTGAAAGTGAATTTAAGCGGGGGAGGGTTTGGCTTTGAGGTGAGGTAAGAAAAGATAGTTTACGGATTCTAAATTTTAACTATCTTTAATGCATAATGAGATTACAGAGATCAAATGATGCCTCAGCGAGAGAAAAACGTAGGTTTTATCTGGACGTAAAAAAGTCCTGTCCTCTTTATCTTCAGGATTGCCGAGAAAGTGGTTTAGACTAAATAAGAAAAAACGTAGGTAAAAGAAATACGGGATGTGTCCCAATTCCCAATCACAAGGGGAATGCCTTGCAGCAAGCAATAAATGGTGCTGTTCGTTATTTGTCCTTATTATTTGCTCTGCAATTCGGAGGATTGACAACCCGTACATTTTCTGCTATAAATGCTCTATACCTAAAAAAACAATTTCTTATCACCAATTTTGGAGGTAAAATGGCACATGTTGTTAAGGATACTAAATGGTGTGTTATTGATATTGATACAATTAAAGGCTTTATTTTTTTTCAACAAAGATGGGCTTATCATTGGACGGTCAAAGCATCAATTCCTCCATTATCTGCCTGGACATATAAGGAAAAGAAAGCTTTTCATGATAAGATTGATAATCTTTTATGGAGAATATGGAGCTATCGCGTTCATATGAAGGTTAATGGAATATCTGATTTTGCTAAACGATTTCAGGGTAAAAAAATTCTGATTAATTTAGATGTTAAATGGGTTACAAAAGATGAACATTGGAATGTCGAAGTACAGAAAATTCCAGCAGGTCAATTTAAAACCAGCTCTGTAGATTGGACTACGCGGCAAATAAAGTTAGATAGTAATGATACAATTCCGCGAATCGGAGAAAGTATGAAGGGACAAGTACCTGTAGCACATGAATTTGGTCACGCTATAGGTAATACAACTATTTTAGGGCGAGGTGATGAATATAAGTCTACTAGTCCCCATGTGAAAGATTTTGACAGCATAATGAATGTAGGTAATCAATTAAGAGATCGGCACTTTAGAACAATTAGGGATGAGTTGAATAAAATGATCCTGAATACAACATTAACTGTACAAGGAATAACGTAGTCCTGAATAAGAAAATAAGGGGGGATTTTATGAAAGTCATAAGTTATATACTATTTATAGTTTTGATCTCTTTATCTTCGTCATCACTATTAGCTGATGAAATGACATCCCAAATGACCAATTTCCATGGTTTGAATATAAGTGAAGTAATTGAAAAATTAGGAATCCCTGAAAGGTGTGAGACTTTTCTGATGAAACAAGTTGTTGGAGAGTTTCGTGTTGAATTGCTCAATACTTATCCTATTACCAAAAGAGAAAATCAAAATGTACCAATTAAAGAACTCCATTGGAAAGATGGAAATTATAATATTACTCTCTGGTTTCATCAAGTTAATGGGAAATGGGTTGTTTTGAATAGCCGTAGATGGCATAAAGATATTGAATTCTAAAATCCATTTTTGTATGAGAAAAGAGAGACAAGACAAAGAAGAGGGTCAAACCTAAAAAATACATTTTACAAGAAGAATACTAATGGAAAATACTAATGGGGTCTATTCTTTAATAATGACAAAAGGGATAGAAAGATGCTATAAACCCCCGGTATGGCAAAGCCGTTAGGAAAACAATATCCTGGGGTTATCCAGAAACTGTCAATATGAAAGAATTGACCCCATATTTCATTTCCATATTTTTCATTTAATTTAACACCCTAAAAAGTCTTTTGACTTTTTGAGGGTCCCCTTCTTTCCACATGGGAAGACCGGAAGGATAGAATGCCAGGAGCCCTTTATCACATTACAAGTGTGGTAGAATAGATTAATAATTAGGGTGTGGAGGAGAAATATTATGAGTAAATCTATTCTTATTTTGATATTGGTAATAGTGGGTCTTACTACTATGTTAAATATTAACGCTGGGGCCAAAGAGGTTCCATATACCCTTGAAGACAGGGATAGGCTCATCAGAGTGGAGGCAAGGCTTTATGAGATAGACAAAAGATTTGAGCAAATAGACAAGAGATTTGAGCAAATAGACAAGAGATTTGAGCAAATAGACAAGAGATTTGACGATATGTTTACATTCTTATGGATATTAGCCGGGATATTTACTACCTTAACTGGATCTACCATAGGATTTGCTATATGGGATCGCAGAACTATGATAAGGCCCTTTGAGTTCAGAATAAAAGAGCTTGAGCAGGGCAAGATTGACCGGCTTATTAGCTCTTTAAGGGATATTGCTCAGGTAGACAAAAGTGTCGCTGATATATTAAGGAAGCATAATCTCCTTTAAGCTGAGTTTAGGTGAAGGGTCAGGTCAGATGTTCCCCATCTTTAATTTCAAAGCTTGTAAATAAAGAATGGGGTCAGCCCTTGACAAGGGACAAAGGAGGATAAAAATTATCACCGTCGAGATTTTTGTCATCCCCACGAAAGGGGAATCCAGAGGGATTTAAAATATAGATTTCTGCTTCCGCAGACAGGAATGACAAAAAAGCGAAGGGTATTTTCCAGAGCAACATTGGAACTACTGGACACCTCATCACTTTATGAGAAGATGCAAAGGCAATTGATCCCTATATAGAGGCGGAGAGGATGCGAAGGTACTTGCAACAGTTGAAGATGGGAGGTCAGGAGATCGAAGAGAAACATAAAAAACGCCTATGTTAGTAGACCAAAGTATTTTGTTCGGAGAATCGGATAGTGTTGAACAATCATTTCATAATGTTCGTCGTGAGGTATCTATCAGAATCTTTTCAGGATTCACTGCGCATCTTTTTTAATTCTTCAAGCGTAAGGGCGAACTCCTCATAATTGCCAATGAGCCCGCTTAATTCTTCTCGGCATCTGGCACGAAGGAATTCCTTGATGGCTATCTCAATGGCTTTTTTCTTAGAAGATGCACCAGTGGTTTTTACTACCTTTTCAAGAAGTTCTGCATCAATATCTAATGTTGTCCTCATAAAAACTCCATTCTATAATATATTACATTTACTGGTTCTTTCTCATTTCAAGTGGGTAATGAGAGAAGAAATCCACAGAAATTCCCCCTTAATAAAGGGGGAATAAGGGGGTTGTTTGAAAATCCTCTACAATCCAGAATTAAAACAACGAGCAAGAGAACTCAGGAAACAAGGTGTTCTATCAGAGGTTCTGCTTTGGAATCAGCTAAAATACAGGAAAATGCGTGGCTATCAATTTATGAGACAGAAGCCGCTATGAAATTATACTGTTGATTTTTATTGCAGTAAACCCCGCACCCTTGCTAAATACTTTTTCACCCCTCCTAAAAGGCGGGGCATTCTGGGTGCGGGGTAAACTTAAATTGGTAATAGAAATAGATGGAGAAAGTCATGAAGGCAGGTTTAGCTATGATATGCAAAGACAACAGTTTTTGGAGTCTATGGGATTGACAGTTATCAGATTTAACGATGCAGATGTGAAAGTGGACATGAAGAACAATGTTTTAATGGCAATTGAAGGTTGGATTGAAAGAAACAACCCCCTGCCCCCCTTTTCTAAGGGGGAATTACCCACTCATTTTGAGAAAGAGCCCATTTACTTAATATTTATGCTTTTATTTTATATAAATAGATGTAAAAAAAAACAAGCTTTTTACATACACTTGAAACCTGTGCGGATTAGGAAATATTAACAGAAAGATGTTGGCTGGCGACTATCATTAAATGCAACAGTAGCCTCAATGAAAGAGACAAGAGAATAAATGAGCCAGTTTCTGTCAATATGATAAAATATAATAAAATTTTTGATAAAAGAAAGGGGTATAGTTTATGAAACAGATAACAATAATAGGAATTCTTATAGTATTATCCATGGGTAGTATTGGATGGGCCGGGGAGGGAAGAGAGATAATAGAGAAACTCGGTAGACTCGAGGCAGGGCAGGAAGCAATTCATAAGCGGATAGATGATGTCCGGTCTGAAATAAGGGATGTTCGGTCTGAAATAAGGGATACCCGATCTGATCTGAAAGAGTTTATGCTCTGGGGATACGGTGTTACCTTTGCAGGTATATTTGCATTAATCGGGTTTGTCTTGTGGGACAGGAGGACGGCCCTGGCTCCTGCTATCAAGAAGGGCAAAGAGCTTGAAGATAGGGAGGAGCGCATAGAAAAAGTGCTAAAGGAATATGCAGAAAAAGAACCCAGACTAAAGGAGATATTAAAGAATGCAGGGATATTATAAAAGGTCAATGATAAAAAATAGGAAATGTAGGTGACCCCAAAACAAAATTATGAAGCATGAGGACAGGAGACGGGAAGCTGGCAAGATGTTCATTAGATGTTGCCAAGTATATCGTTACTGTTGGTATTATCGGTGGTGTCCTTACTGAAAAGATGTCTGTTATTGCTGCAAGTGCAATTTTTATTGTTGCTATAATATCTTTTATCATAGGCTTTTATACGATTCCGCCAAAGAAGGAGGGAAAATAAAATGGCTCTTTACATTATTCTCGCCGCAATCTTGGTTATGGCTATCTTTGCTTTTATTATCTCTTACAGGGAAGACCATCCTAAAAAGGCTAAATGACAAAGGACACGGAATAGCAAAAGTGCGATGTCAGAACCTATCTCAATGGGGAAGCTCGATGTCAATCTGGTATCAACAATGGAAGAAACCTACAGCATAACCCAACCAGAAACACCATTTCGGATTGCCATTCTCGGTGATTTCAGCGGTAGAATAAACAGAGGTATCTGTGAGACTGCTGATATCGCTAAAAGGAAACCCCTTCACGTGGATCGGGATAACCTCGATGAAGTAATGGCGGGTTTCAATGTCGAAATTAAACTTCTCCTTTTGGGTAAGGATTCTTCTCCTGTGAGCATTAGATTCTCCAAGCTTGATGATTTTCATCCGGACTATCTCTTCGAAAATCTCGAAGCGTTTCAGGCTCTCAGGGATATGCGAAAAAGTCTGAAAAACCCCTCTTTATTCTCATCTTTGGTGAAGGAGTTCCAGACGAAAATCGAAAAGACATCTTTAGAAAAAATAGCAGCAGAGACAAAAGGCGAATTTCTTAATCAGGTGCTTGAAGAAACAGAAGAAAAGCCAATGCCAGAGGCAAGACGTGGCAAGTCAGATTGGGATGAATTCTTACACAAAATCGTCACTCCTCATCTGGTACCTGATATTGAGCCGAAGCAGACAGAGATGATTGCAGCAGTTGACAAGGCAATAAGCGAGCTGATGCGGATGATCCTGCACCACCCTGATTTTCAGGAGATAGAGGCTGCCTGGAGGGGAGTTTATTTTCTGGCCTCCAGGCTTGAGACGAGCGCCGACCTCAAACTCTATCTGCTCGATATAGCAAAGGCAGAACTGGCCGCAGATCTGGGTTCAACGGAAGACCTGCGATCAACCCAGACATACAGACTGCTCGTCGAGCAAACAGTCGAGACTCCTGGCGCTGAGCCATGGGCTGTAGTGGCATGCGATTATATCTTCGACCAGACATTAGAAGATATCGAGGTGCTCGGGCGAATGGCAAAAATAGTTAGACAGGCAGGTGCTCCGTTCATTGCAGCAGCGCATTCCCACTTCCTTGGCTGTGAGTCTATAGTTGAAACCCCAGATCCTGACGACTGGAAAATTCAAGCAGAGACAGAGATCAGCCAGGCATGGGAATCGTTGAGAAACCTGTCAGAGGCATCGTATCTTGGCCTCGCC
>JBGOWS010000258.1:0-3447 GCA_041478735.1 Thermodesulfovibrionia bacterium
ACTTATTGAATTTTAAAGGGGAAATATGGTACCCCCTGCAGGAATTGAACCTGCGACACCAGGTTTAGGAAACCTGTGCTCTATCCTACTGAGCTAAGGGGGCGTAAAAAAATTCAAAATTTAAAATTTAAAATTCTCAGTTAAAAAAAAGAAGACTCTAAGATTTTAAAAGCTCAAATACTTTGTTCACAGCGTCAACTGCATTTTCAGCATGTATGACACCCTTTATATCCCAAGTCTTAATACCTACTATCGGTTTCCCCATCTGTAAAGCAAAGGCAATTTCTGAGAGGGTACCGTATGCACCGCCCACAGCAATAAGGGCATCTGCTGTACGAAATATAATAACATTTCTGCCGATTCCTAATCCAGTTGCTACAGGAATGTCCATATAATGATTCGCCTCTTTTGAATCATTATGTGGAAGAATTCCAACAGTAAGTCCACCCTCTGATTTTGCACCTTTTGAAGCAGCCTCCATGACTCCTCCAAGGCCTCCACATACGAGGGTTGCTCCCCTTCTGGCAATTAACCTTCCGGCTTCTTCAGCTTCTGAAAGAAGCGCCTTTTCGGTTCTCCTTCCGCCAATGACAGCGATTATAGGTTTCATAAGGATAAATTTATTATTGGGTAATCTCCCCTACCCCCTCTTTAAAAAAGAGGGGATTGAAGATGTATTCCAGACAAGCTGGAATGACGTTTAGTTTTGGGACAAGTAGTAACAGATACACTTCTTACCTACATTCTTACATGAACTTTCATATTTTTACCCTGACAGGTATCTTTAAATTCAAGCCTTTTTTCTATATCTCTTAAAATCTCCTGCCTGCTCTTACCCCAGCGTGGCCCTACCAGGATATTATCAGGTGCAGTTGCAAACAACCTCTGCAAAACTATTCGGGGGGAAAGCCTTTCTATGAATTCGGCAATAAATTCAAGATACTCTTCATATTCAAACGTATGAAATGGTCTTTCCCTGTAAATTATCTCGATGGGAGTGTCTTTTATAACCTGAAGCTGATGTATCTTGAGAAAATCAATCGGTATAAGGGAAACCTCATCTGCCATTAAAAGCATCTCTTCTCTGGTCTCCGTTGGGAATCCGACTATGACATGTGCGCCAATAAATATGCCTCTATTTTTTGTCAGATCAAGTGTCTTAAGAAATGTACTATAGTCGTGACCGCGGTTTATGAACTTGAGAGTCCTTTCATAGATTGACTGCATGCCATATTCAACCAGGATAAAGTATTTCTCTGCCATGGACTCGAGAAGTGCGATCTTCTCTTCATCCACAGAATCTGGCCGTGTACCGATAGCAAGCCCTATAACAGAAGGTTCTGACAGGGCTTCTCTATAAAGACGCTCTAACTCTTCAACAGGTGCATAAGTGTTTGTATATGGTTGAAAATAAACAAGGAACTTCTTAGCCCCGTATCTTTTCTTAATATGAACAATGCCATTACTGATCTGTTCGCTTATAGAGAGGGTTGGAGTACACGAAGCTGGTCTGAAACTGTCATTGTTACAATAGATGCAGCCTGATGTACTGATTGTTCCATCCCTGTTAGGGCATGTGAAGCCCGCATCTACATTCACCTTATAAACAATGGTGCCAAATTGCTTCTTTATATACGAGCCGAAAGAATTATACCGCCTGCGCATATTTAATTATTTATTTTTAGTGCCAGTTCTGTCAAATGTGGAATCTTTAACAGATGAATTTTTTTTTATTATCTTCTGACTTCCTGGTTTCGGCTTTTTTGAAAATAGTCCTTCTAATAAACAACCCTCTACATCTATAAAAATAATTCCAGTGCCTTTTTTTAATGAAAGAAGCAATCCTTTGCACTTAACCCTTTTCCCTTCGCAGCTACTTATGTCTAAATGCCTTCTGATGTAGCAGCATAGTATTCCTTTAATCCTTTTGCGAATTCGCGGAGGCGCCTGTCCACAAGGTAATTCACAGTATCTTCAGGATATATGCCATCTTCCTGTCTTTCCCCAGCGGGCACACCTGTTAGGATCTCAATCCCATCATCAATAGTCCTTACCTCATAAATATGGAATTGGCCCTCATGCACTGCCTTTACCACATCCTCACGCGGCATCAGGTTCCTGACATTCTGATGGGGAATCATAACTCCCTGGTCACCTGTTAGTCCCCTTGCCCTGCATACGTCAAAGAACCCCTCTATCTTTTGGTTAACTCCTCCGATAGGCTGGACCTCACCCTTCTGATTACTGAGCCGGTGACTGCTATATTTTGCCTGGTGGGCAAGTCAGAGAGACTTGAAAGGATAGCATAGAGCTCTGTTGAAGAGGCACTATCTCCCTCCACACCTGAATAGGATTGCTCAAAGCAAATACTTGCCGAAAGTGACAGGGGTTTATCCTGGGCGTATTTCCAACCGAGGTAGCCTGATAGGATAAGCACGCCTTTATTATGGATAGGGCCACTGAGCTGGGATTCCCTTTCTATATTAATCACACCACGTTTTCCCAGGAAGGTTTTAGCAGTAATACGGGAAGGCCGTCCAAAGCTAAAGATTCCGAGGTCATATACAGAAAGTCCATTGACCTGTCCTTCAACTGCGCCCCCGACGTCAACCATTATTGTTCCTTCTGTAATCATCTGCCGGATACGTTCGGCTATAAGGTCCAAACGGTGAATTTTCTCTCTCGCTGCCTTTTCTACGTGTTCCCCGGTTATTAATTTGCTTTGGGAATCCCTGGCCCAGTAGTCAGATTCAATAAGTAAATCTTTTAAAGGTCCAAATCTGGCAGACAGCTTCTCCTGATCGCCCGCTGCCCTGGCTGCGTATTCTATAATTTTGGCTACTCCCGTACGGTCAAAAGGCAAAAGCTTTTCATTATCGCAACAGGTACGGATAAAACAGGTAAAAGACTTTATATTTTCGTCTGAACGCTGCATTTGATGGTCAAAATCTACCTTAACCTTAAACATCTCCCAAAAATCCTCGTCATAAAGAGAAAGGAGCTGATAAATGGAGTCATCTCCCATCACTATTATTTTGAACTCCACTGGCATAGGCTGAGGCCTCATGCCCTGAGGTGTAAAAAACCCAAGTTGTTCTCCGTGGTCTTCTACCCGAACCTCTTTAGTCTTGATAACCCTTTTAAGCCCTTCCCAGACGCCCGGGTTGAGCAAGACATCACGGATATTAAGAATCAGGTAGCCACCATTAGCTAATTGAACAGCTCCTGGTTTAATCATGGAATGGTCGCTTATATAGGTACCCATTAATGCCCTTCTTTCAATCTTTCCAAACATATTAAACCAGTTAGCCTGAGTTTCCTACTTATAGATATATCAGTCAACACTTTCCGGCTCAGCCCTTTCGAATCAGAACAGAATTTTTCAGCAATAACAGTAGGTTAATGGCAATGCCAAGCAAAAAGTACTTCCTTCCAAAACAATTTTTA
>JBGOWS010000303.1:0-2750 GCA_041478735.1 Thermodesulfovibrionia bacterium
AAGAATTAAACGAACCGAGGTTACCTTCATTGAAGGGGAAAATGGCTGCCAAGAAGGCTGTAATCAAGAAGTGGGGTCAGCCTGATATCTTGGCAGATGAAAATGATATCGGTCTTAAAGGTTCACCCACTCAGGTCAAGAATATATTTACGCCTGAAGCACGGTCCGGAAGAAAGATGTTAGAAGGAAAACCTGAAGAACAGGTCTATGCTTTAATTCAGGAACTGAGGGGGATCAAATGCCTGTAATTGTCGATATAGATAAGTGTAAAGGTTGCGAGGAATGCCTGGCTTCATGCCCATTTGACGCCATTGTAATGAAAGAGGGCAAGGCATTTATCAACGAATACTGTCAGGTGTGTATGGCATGCATAAGTGTCTGCCCTGAAGGTGCGATTCTTGAAGTTGAGAAAGAAGTCACTAAGGAAATAGATCTTAAAGCATATAAAGGTGTTTGGATTTTTGCTGAGCAAAGAAGTGGTAAAGTCGCATCTGTGGCTTATGAACTTTTGGGTATTGGAAGGAACCTGGCGGATGGTCTTAAAACAGAACTCTCAGCTATCTTATTTGGTGCACCTGAATCAGAAGCTCAGGAACTTATCAAATGGGGAGCGGATAAAGTATACTTCTCGAAAGATCAAATCTTTGAAAAATTTAATGATGAGCCTTATTCACAACTCATTACATCGCTTATCAGGGAACATAAGCCGGAGATAGTCCTTGCAGGTGCAACACCCATAGGCCGCTCTTTTATCCCGCGGGTGGCAGCACGGTTAAGGACTGGATTGACTGCAGACTGCACAGCACTTGAAATAGATAAAGAAACAGGCAACATTCTCCAGATAAGGCCGGCATTCGGTGGCAATATTATGGCAACAATCCTCTGTCCTAATAATAGACCGCAAATGTCTACCGTAAGACCAAGGGTTATGAAACGCGGACAATACGATGAAGACAGAGTAGGCGAAATTATCAATCTCAAGGCAGAAGGAATAACTTTACGGACAAAAGTTTTAGAGACAATCAAGGAAGTCTCTGATATAACAGTCAATTTACAGGAAGCAGATATTATTGTATCTGGAGGAAGGGGTCTTGGAGATCCAAAGGGATTCAAACTGATTGAGGAACTGGCAGAACTCCTCGGAGGTGCTGTTGGATCTTCAAGGGCTGCAGTAGATGCAGGCTGGATTTCTTACAGGCATCAGGTTGGTCAAACAGGAAAGACAGTGTGCCCTAAAATATATTTTGCATGTGGCATATCAGGTGCTGTCCAGCACCTTGTCGGCATGCAGTCATCAGATATAATCATTGCAATAAACAAAAATCAAGATGCCCCCATATTTAATATAGCAACGTACGGGATAGTTGGTGATTTGTATGAGATTGTGCCATTGCTTATCAAGAAAATTAAGGAAGCTAAAGGGATATGATTCGGGTTTTTAAAAATTATTTAAGTCATGGATCAATAGTCAATAAACGTTATAAAACAGTTATGTCATAAATTATTACTATAGGGAATAAAAGTAATCCCCTCTAACCCCCCTTTAGAAAAGGGGGGATTTGAAGGATATTTAAAATGAAACTTGCATTTGTCTTTCCCGGTCAGGGTTCTCAACATGTGGGAATGGGAAAAGAAATCTATGAGAATTTTGATGTGGCTGCGGATATATTTAAAGAGGCTTCTGATGTAGTAGGGTATGATCTTGCCAGACTATCTTTTAATGGTCCTGAGGAAGAGCTTAACAAGACTTTTAGAACCCAGCCATGTATCCTTACAGTGAGCATCGCACTTTACAGGGTACTGTCATCGAAAGGGATAAAGCCATTAGTTGTTGCGGGACATAGCCTCGGTGAGTACTCGGCACTTGTTGCGGCTGAAGTCTTATTATTTAGAGATGCTGTAAAACTAACAGAGAAAAGAGGACAGTTTATGCAGGAAGCTGTTCCAGAAGGCAAAGGGTTGATGGCTGCAATACTCGGTTTGGAAAGAAACAAGGTTGACGAGATATGCCAGTCATTACAATCAGGGTATGCATCTCCTGCTAATTACAATTGTCCAGGTCAAATAGTGGTTGCAGGCGAAAAGAGTGCTGTTGAAGAGGCAATAAATCTTTGTAAAGAGGCAGGAGCAAAAAGGGCGGTGCCACTTTCAGTAAGTGTACCATCTCATTGCACATTAATGGAGGATGCCTCCAAAAGACTTGCTGAATTGCTTGATAATACAGATTTTAATATTCCAAAGATTCCTCTGGTAAACAATGCTGATGCAATGTTTCTTGATAATATAGAAAGCATAAAGACGTCACTTGTGCGCCAGATTAGCAGCCCGCTTTTATGGGAGGATTCTATAAGAGCTATTATAAATTCAGGAATAGAAACATTTGTGGAAGTTGGACCGGGGAAAGTGCTTTCGGGACTTATAAAAAGAATAGCCCCGGAGGCAAAGATTCTTAATGTAGAAGATATTAAGAGTTTAGAAAAAACTGTATCTTTTGTCAGTAATGCCTGATCCTGTATCCTAAATCGATTCCGCTCATACGTGGATCCTTCGAAGCATTTTACATATTGACCTAAATGTTGCATAAAATATGATGCAGACATACTGAAAAAACTCTGCAAAGCAACGAGATTTGATTATGATACACATGACTGTACATTTAACCTTTAGTGCTTTTTGGATAAAGGCTGGCTGGCCAGGCTATAGGCATATAATGTGTTGCTGGCAGAGCTTTTCCAGCACATCTGCATCAT
>JBGOWS010000216.1:0-4192 GCA_041478735.1 Thermodesulfovibrionia bacterium
GCTCTTGCAAAAGTCTCAAAAAAAGCTTTCCTGTCATAGTGAGCCTGTCGAACTATGACTATAAATCAAAGTGTTATATCACCCTTCGACAAGCTCAGGGTGACAATTCGGGACTTTTGAAAGAGGCTCATATAATAGAACTATATAAGGAGGTTGCAGGATATGATATCTGACGATATTTCATCATTAGGTGATATTAAAAAAGATAAGTATGTTATTGAACATATTATCTGGGACTTTGAGCCCAAACAACTTATGGAGCCAAGGTGCAGGATAACAGCTGAAGGTAAGGAATTCAGAGAGCCAATAAAGGGATATCTGTTTTATATAGACACAATAGATGAAAAACCAGCCCTTTTTTTAATGCGCCATACTTCTAGTGACTATGCTGAAACAGTTGCAAAGATAGACGAAATCCCCGAGGAATTACTGCTTAAGGCTATTGATGAAAACAAAGACAAGGAATATTTCAGCATGTATCCAATCAATAAAAATGTAGAAAACTGGCTTAAAAAGCAGTTAGGGATAGAGGATTAATTAGAGAAAATATTATACAGGCTTTGCGAATTTACCGAAAATAGAGAATAATAATGCAAGGATTAATATTTGAATTATCCAGCCGATTATGCATACTCCGACAGCACGAAGTGTGCTCCTATAATCAAGAGCTTGCCTGACTGCGATCACCATTGCCACCAGCATCCAAACTGCTGCGCCAAAAAAACTACCCCTGTCAGCCCGGGGATGATACCTAATATTCTAATCAGGCCAGGGGAACTTGAGAATCCAACAGTACGCAATAACTCACCAGGATTTGTTCTGGTCTGTGGTTCTGGAAGGATTTTCGTGCCAATAAAGTAAGTGAGATAGGCCCATATATACCATCCTATAATTGCTCCAGCTGTCCCAATTAAAATTCCGCTCAAACCTCCTCTTTCAAAGGTTCCAATACCTGCTGCTATACCGGAGAGGACAACAACGCTCATGGCTTGCCCCATAGCTCCTGTATCAGCCTCAACCTCTTCATATAGATGGACATCTAACTTAGCAGCACGAATAATGCGATCTTTAAAACTTGACATTATATTCTCCAAAATTGATCAGTTAAAAATGGTCTCTTCAAACTGATCAAAATTTCATTTGCGGTGTTTATTTTGACATCTTTTTAATAATCTGTCCGAGTTTTTTCAATTGTTCGCCGTAACCTGCCCAATCTCCCTGCCTTTGAAGTTCATTCAGCCTTTCAAATGTCCTCATAGCCTCTCTTGCGAGTTCATCTATAGTGCCCTTCACATCTTCGATTAACTTTCCTTTAGTCGGCAAGGTAATTTTACCTCCGAATAGCCGTTGAAGACCGAGTTCAAGGTTTTCCTCCATGACAACATTATTTTCATATGCAAGAATAACTCTTCTCAGTTCTGGTAGCCCGCCCTTGTCTTCGGCAGCCAGGTAAAGAGGTTGAACATACAAAAGGGAGCTTTCTATAGGAATCACAAGAAGACTTCCCCGTATAACCTGCGAGCCGCGTTGCCCCCATAGTGTTAGTTGTTGTGATATATATGAATCCTGGTCAATACGGGCATCGATCTGTCTCGGTCCGAACACAAGCCTGTCCCTGGGGAAGGTATAAACAATCAATTTCCCATAGTTAGGTTCGTCACACCTTCCCGCAAGCCAAGCTGCCAGATTATCTCTTTTGGAGGGTGTGTAAGGTAAAAGCAAAATGTATTCTTCTTTTTTCTCCTCCGGAAGTTTCATTATGGTGTAATAGGGTTCTATAGGCTTATCGCTGTAAACGGGGATCTCCCAGAGGTCCTCCTTATTATAAAAAATCTTCGGATCGGTCATGTGATAAGTCGAGTACATTATTGCCTGCACCTGAAGAAACCCCTTCGGGTATCTGACGTGTTTTCTTAAGTCATCCTGCATTTCTGACATGGACGTAAAAAGCTCAGGGAAGATGGCATTATAGACCTTAACCAGTACGTCATCAGGGTCGCTTATGTAAAACTTCACAGAACCATTGTAAGCATCCACTACAACTTTCACGGAATTCCTCATATAATTAATTTCTTTATTTAATGGCTTTGAATACGGAGCCCTGTTTGTTACAGCATAAGCATCTATAATCCAGAACAACCTGCCATCTTCAGAGACTACACTATAAGGGTCAGAATCATAAAGAAGGAAAGGAGCAATGCGTTTTACCCTTTCTAAAATATTTCTGTTATATAAAATCCTGCTTTCAGGAGTAATATCGGATGAAAGGATGGGTTTTGCTGTATTAAACTTCATCGCGAAAACTGCTTTTTTAAAGAAAGATGACAATTCCACGCCACCACTGCCTTCATATGAAGTATAAATGCTCCCTTCAGAGGTCGGGTAGTTGAACTCCGGGATATTTGTCTTTACGATTACATAATCGCTTGAAAGTTCACCAAAATATATATCAGGATTTTTTATCCTTATATCTGCCGAAGATACAGGGGGTATATCTTTGATGATGAATTCGGGCAGACCTTCCTTCGAGATCCTGCTGACCGGACCCATTGTGATGCCAAAACCATGGGTGAAAACCATCTTTTCATTAATCCATGACTTGCTTGGCAGGTCATCGTACGAGAGTTCCCGCGGAGACAACATCACCTGCATATATTCACCATCGATCACATATCGGTCGTTATCAACATCTTTAAATTTATAGTATGTCCTTATCTGTTGGAGCTGGCTGTACGTCCTGAGGAGAGGTGCGTCATCCCATAACCTGATGTTCTTAATGGTAGCATCATTTCTTTTGATATCTTTAGCGGTCAGATTGTATGAAACATCAAACGGCCTGACCTCTATTCTCTCAAGGTCATAGCCAAATCTGGTAAACTTAATATGATGCTCTATAAATTTCCTCTCAAGGACAAGTTCATTAGGTGTCACCTTTAAATTCTGTAGTAAAGCGGGATAGGCCATAAAACCAACGATATAAGCCAGTGCTGTAAAAGCTAATGGCAAGGATGTTATTTTCCATGATCCTTTAAAAATTCCTAAGATAAATAGAATGCTGCTTAATAATGTAAAGACAACGAGCAATCGTAAGGCGAGAAGTCTGGCATGAATATCCGCATACCCGGCCCCAAAGATTACACCGTGTGTTGAAAATAGGAGATTAAACTGATCGAGATAAAAGCCGATGGCGATGTTAAAAATGAATAATCCTGCAAGAATTCCAGCATGCCTTTTGACCCTTTTATCGATGAATATATTCTTTTCTCTCGCGGTTATACCTCCCCTTAGAAAATAGTTGAACGACACGATAAAAAGCGTTGCGATAATTATAAACCCTGCAAAACCTTTAATATATTCAAACAAAGGGAGCTCAAAAAGATAAAATCCGATATCCTTACTGAAGATAGGGTCACTTATACCCACCTCGATGCGGCTTTTAAAAGTCAAAACTTCTTTCCATATAGAACTACCCCAAATACCGACCAAAAAACTTACTATAATTCCTGAAATTATGGTTAAAGGTTTTACCCATCTGTTTAAAAGTTCGATATTCAGAGAAATCTTTGTTTGCTCATTGAAGATCAGGTCGATAGGTGGGAAATTGATCTTGTTTGCAACAATTACATTTATCAATATAAAGACAAGGGAAAGGAAACCGCATGTTAAGCCGAAAATAACCTTTGTGAATAGAACCTTTGTAAAGACACTTTTATAATTGAGCTCATTGAAGAAGAGCCAGTCTGTATACAAATCAATTATTGTTATACTTCCAAATATAATAAGAAAAATAATGGAAGTTATAATGAAAATAAATGTCCTGTTCTTCTTCATTTCTTGATCTCCTATTAATTTTATGTTACAGGGAATAAAATCAGAATAACAAATATTTTTATTCTACTAACAGCTCCGAAGGATACACAATGTGCTATTATATCCTAATTATAGGGGACTTACCAGCAATACTCTTTTGCAGGAAAGAAAGTCAACATCTCTACGCGCCATAGATGTGTTATCTATATTGCAATTTTAGTTAAGAACAAACGGAAATAGAAAAGAGAATGATGGGAAATTGAGTAATATTGAGTAATATTGAGTAATATGGATAGAGGTGTGCAGCATATGGATGGACTAATCAATGAGCTATCTGAACTGTGCGGAATATTCCCGGAATATTGGGATATTTTTGGTAAAA
>JBGOWS010000140.1:0-5982 GCA_041478735.1 Thermodesulfovibrionia bacterium
GGTTGATGCAGTGTTGAAAGCTCTGCCGAAAGATTGGAATGGAGTTGTTGTTATGGATTGGAGTCATGGTTTTTGGGATAAAATGAAAGAGAAGCACAACAATTTGTACATACTTTAGGATTGAAACTGAATTAAACGGAATAGATAACAAATCACCCCAGCGGACGCGGTGAGACTGCGCCGCTGATTTTGGACGTTGTGCTAATAAATAAAGGGGAATTGCAAAACATATGAGCGGGGATAACACTTCCGAGGGCGAAGAAAACAAAGAAACCATAAAAGAACAATTAAAGAATGCTAAAAACGAGGTAACGGAACTTGGTGGTCTACCAGCCTTTAAAAGTGGCGAATGGTTATTTCGACTTATTCAGAAATCATTTCGAAATTATTGGGAGCGAGCAAATGCGGAATATTTCAAGAACAAATATTCATCTCAAGACGAGGACTTTATAGCAAAGAAATTGACTAAAGTCACGGCTCGCAATGCTGCTTTCATAGGTGCTGCTACCGGGGCAGTTGTTTCAACCGACGAAATAGTCGCCTTTTTAACAGGAGGTGAAGGCGGCGTGGGTATTCCCGCAAATGTGGCACTTGCATTAACGGCTATGGCAAGTGAGGCCGTTCTACTGGTGCGCTTTCAATTAAAGTTAGTGGCAAATTTAGGCAAGCTTTACGGCGTGCCGCTCGACCCCGATGATCCCGAAGACATATTAGTAATTCTGGCTTTTGCTGTGGGTGGGTCTGCTGCGGAGGCCGCCGGCAAGGTTGGCATGAAAGTAGGCGGAAAGCTTGCTAAGGTTGCTGTCAAGAAATATATATCGAAAGAGGTGCTCGAAGCTCTTAAGCGGCTTGGTGCGAAACTTGGCGTAAAAATTCTTCAACGGACAATTTTGAAGTATACTGTTCCTGTCGTTTCTATCGCCATTGGTACAGGCTGGAATCATGTATCAACTCGGGCAGTCGGGAAAATAGCCAAAAAACATTTTTTGAAAAGACGCGGTGAAATAAACACCAACGCATAAGCAGGCACAACAAATTCATCGAGCCGACCGAGAATAAGCTTGGCACGTTTTTTTTGGCCTCTGTGGTCCGGCGGCTCATGAGTGTCGTTAGCTCAAGACTTTTGCCCCAAAAGCCAGCATTTCTCAGTGAAAAAGAGACGAGATTGCTTCAGGATAAGGCCCTTCGCAATGACGGATTACGAAAACTTGTCTTGTCATTGCGAGCGGAGCGAAGCAATCTCAAGGGTTTTCAATTTCACCGAGAATTGCTGCCCAAAAACATACTTACTTGACTTCGCAGGCGATGTGGAGTATTATAGCTATAAATATCCACATTATACGGAGGATATCATGAGAACGATACAGATGACCTTAGATGATGAGTTAGTGGCAAACGTTGATAAGATTGTTAAGAGACTAAAAACAACACGATCTGCTTTTGCACGCAAGGCATTAAAGGATGCTATCAGACAGGTGAATATCAACATGCTTGAAAAAAGACATAGAAGGGGATATGAACGTTGTCCTGTCGGCAAAACGGAATTTAGTGTTTGGGAATCGGAACAGGAATGGGGGGATTAATGAAGCGAGGAGATGTAAGATGGTACAAGTTCAAAACGCCTGACAAGAAACGCCCAGTGGTTATTTTGACAAGAAATTCTATACTGGATTATTTAGGTGAAGTTACAGTCGCTCCTATAACTTCAACAATCAGAGACATACCAAGCGAAGTAATTTTATCCCGTGAAGACGGTATGCCTAATGATTGCTCTATTAATTGTGATCACATACAGACGGTTTCAAAAGCAAAAATTGGATCGTTGATTACTACTTTATCTAAGGAAAAACTATTTAAAATTCGTAATGCTATCTGTTTTGCGTTAAATCTTTGATAGAAATTGAGTTAACCAACGACTATCGGAAGAGCTTTCTTGAACTCATACCATTCTATGAAGAATATTTGATTAGCTCCCTCTATCTGGCTTCTCAAGGCTGACTTTAGACCTAAAAAGGATAACCCTTTACGACCTTTACATTCCAGTAAGTATCTTTCTTAGCTTTTATGCAGCTGATGGGTTAATCTTCTATTGCTGCCCCCAGTTATGAACTCAGCGGTCATCTGTTCACCTCCCTCTTGTAAAGATTGAATACTCAATTATAAAAATAAAAATTAAGATTAATTTCTGTCAATTGAAACCTTAAAAGCAGTCTTCCTCGAACAAACTAAAATCCTTGATAGATACTAAGAATCTATTTATTCATTCCCAATATTCTCCCATCAACCATCTTCAGTAACCTGTGGCAGCGTTTTGATAGGGATTCATTGTGTGTGACAATGACAAATGTAATTCCCTTTTCTTTATTAAGATTAACAAAGATATTGAAAAGTTCTTCACCTGTTATTGCATCAAGGTTGCCCGTGGGTTCATCAGCAAGAACTATTTTGGGATCGAGTATAAGTGCCCTCGCAACTGCAATACGCTGCTGCTCCCCTCCGGAGAGTTCTCCGGGCCTGTGTGTCTTTCTTTCGGACAAACCCATCTCATTAAGAAGCTCTTCTGCCTTTTTGTATATTTCTTTGTAATTTCTTCCGTCTTTGGCGGATGACTTCCGGATTAGTCCGGGCATCATAACATTTTCAAATGCGGTAAACTCAGGAAGAAGGTGGTGAAACTGAAAGACAAAACCTATTGTTTTATTTCTGAAGGAGGCCAGGGATTTTCCGTTGAGGGAGAATATATTAGTGCTGCTGTAGAAGACCTCACCGGAAGTCGGGCTGTCCAATGCTCCGAGGATGTACAACAGGGTGCTTTTCCCAACTCCTGATACGCCAACTATTCCAACCATTTCCCCCTCTTTAATCGAAAGGTTAATCCCCTTCAGTACTTGAAGCTCACCTGCCTCTGTGATAAAAGACTTTTTCAGATTTTGAGTTTCAAGCAAACTTTTACTCATACCTTAGCGGTTCTACGGGGTTGAGTTTTGCAGCCTGCCATGCAGGGTAAATTGTTGCAAGGAAACTGATAATTATTGCAGAAAGAGATACGACTATGAAGTCAAAAAATTTCATCTTGACAGGCAGATGGCTTAGATAGTAAACATCAGCCGGCAGTTTAATAATCTGGTACGTATTTAAGACATAACTCAACAGATATCCTCCAACCACCCCGATAATTGTGCCAGAAATCCCGATTAATAAACCCTGCAATATAAAGATGGTCATGATACCATTGTTAGTTGCACCCATAGCCTTTAAAATAGCTATTTCCCTTTTTTTCTCTATCACATTCATGATGAGGGTACTTACAATATTGAATGATGCCACAAGGATTATAAGTATTAGTATTATAAACATAGCAAACTTTTCTAATTTTAGTGCTGAAAACAGATTCCTGTTCATCTGCATCCAGTCCCTTGCATATAAAGGGAATTCCAACTTTTTTTGTATCCTCTCTCTTACAACTGGTGCCTTATATATATCGTCAAGTCTGAGTTCGATTCCTGTTATATCTCGATTTATGCCAAAAAATTCCTGAGCCGACGCAATATCTGTGAGGACAAGGTTTAAATCATATTCAAACATCCCGACCTCGAATATTCCGACAACCCTGAACTTTTTGACCTTTGGGAGCATTCCGAGCGGACCTATCTCTCCAACAGGGGATAAGATGTTAATTATATCCCCTTTAAAAGCACCTACGCTCCTTGTAAGCTCCTTTCCGAGTATAATACCGGGGATTTCATCTCTTGATGCAAGGTTTTCAAGTTTGCCCTCTTTCATGTACTTTAATATCTCCGTTGTTTTTATTTCTTTTTCAGGTATTATGCCTCTCAAAAAGACACCATGCGCCTTTTTGCCGTATGACACCATTGCCTGCCCCACTACAAATGGTGCATACGATATGATATTTTCTTCACCTTCCAACTTTTGAATCACGTCTTTGTATTCCGGCATTGTGCCTTTATAATCAAGGATAATCATATGAGCATTTACTCCGAGTATCTTCTTTTGAAGGTCTTCATGAAATCCACTCATTACGGACAGGACAACCAGTAGCGCCATCACGCCAACTGCAACACCTCCGATAGATATCAAAATATTGATTGAAATACCACGATGTTTTTTTTTGGTTCTGAGATATCTGAGGGCTATAAATAACGGATAGGGAAGGTTCAACTGAAAATAACCCCTTTAGCTCGATTGGTTTCATTAGTTGAATCGGTTTGATTGGTTTGAAAACCAATAAGACTAATAGAACCAATAAAACTAATTAAACAAATTCTCATGTTATAATGTTTCTTTATAGGATGGATGTTCATTGTTCCGGCTTCAATTGAGGGAATAGTATCACGTCCCTGATAGACTGCGAATTCGTCAAAAGCATTACAAGCCTGTCTATCCCTATACCCTCTCCGGCCGCAGGAGGCATGCCATATTCAAGAGCCCTAACAAAATCCTCATCCATCCAATGTGCTTCCTCATCGCCTTGTGCCTTTGCCTCTACTTGTGTGAGAAACCTCTGTCTCTGCTCTATAGGGTCATTGAGTTCGGAGAACGCATTAGCAATTTCCCTTGATGTAATGAACAGTTCAAACCTCTCAGCAAGTGCCGGGTTGTCAGGTTTTTTCTTGGCAAGAGGCGAAAGTTCAACAGGGTGGTCAATGACAAATGTTGGCTGGATCAGTTCAGGTTCTACTTTCTCCTTGAATATCTCATCAAGAATTTTTCCAAGAGACGCGCCTTTTTCGATATCTATATTATTTGCTTTTGCCCATGCCTTTGCCTTTTCGGTATCATTGAATATCTCTTGCGGCACTCCTTTCTGCATCAACGCATCGAGCATTGACATCCTCGGCCATGGAGGGGTGAGGTCTATGACTGTATCTCCATATGGTATTTTTAATGTTCCGAGAGTCCTTTTTGAAACATAGGTTATTAATTCTTCAGTAAAAGACATCAGGAAGTGATAGTCTCTGTATGCGATATAAAATTCGAGCATTGAAAACTCCGGGTTATGCTTTGTTGATATGCCCTCATTCCTGAAATTCCTGTTAAGCTCATATACCCGCTCATACCCTCCAACGAGAAGCCTCTTCAAATAAAGCTCAGGAGCGATCCTGAGATATAAGTCTATAGCAAGGGCGTTATGGTGGGTTTTAAATGGCCTTGCTGTTGCACCCCCTGGGATTTGATGCATCATGGGTGTCTCAACCTCGATAAAACCTTTTGACTCAAGGAAGTCTCTAATGGCCTTGATAATAATGCTTTTTTTAATGAATGTCTGCCGCACTTCAGGGTTAACTATTAAATCCACATATCGCTGTCTGTATCTTGTCTCGATATCCTTTAACCCATGCCATTTTTCAGGAAGGGGTCTCAGGGATTTTGTCAGAAAAACAAAATCCTTAACCTCAACCGTGAGTTCATTAGTTTTAGTCCTGAATAATTTACCACTTAAGCCGATTATATCTCCGATATCAAGTTTTTTAATAAGGAGATATTTTTCGCCGAGCATATCCTTTCTAAAATAGACCTGTATCTTACCTGTAGCATCCTGTATATGAGCAAAGGCAGCCTTACCAAAGTCTCTCATTGAAATAATCCTGCCTGCAAGAGAACAGAAAACAGGGTTGGCTTCAAGGGGTTCTTTTGCTACAGAGTCTAATTTATTCAAGAGGTCGGCTGCGTGGTCCTCCGCATAAAACGAGCCATTGAATGGTTCGATTCCTGACTGCCGTAATTCCTCAAGCTTCTTAATACGCTGCTCTATCAGATCGTTAATTTCTTCCATCATCACTCCAGGCTAATTTAAGGATTATAATGATTAATTTCTGGTTAAGTCAATCAAATACCCCTACTGTCAGCAATTCTCGGTGAACCATTTGAAAGAGCCGATAACAAGGTGGAATGGATCGAGAAGTTTGCCTTCCAGAAAATGAGAGTATCTTTTTCCCAATAATTCTATCTTCAGTGGACATA
>JBGOWS010000084.1:0-8138 GCA_041478735.1 Thermodesulfovibrionia bacterium
GGTTCTCGGGGGTTTGGTAATAAGGTATGACGCTGAACGAACATATACTCAAGTTGTTGCCCAACGAAACCGGACTTTAATAATAGCTATATCCCTCGTACCACTTGCAATCGTCCTTATCTATCTCATGGTAACTAAATTAGTAAGGCGCCCTGTAGAGAGTTTAGCAGAGAAGGCAAAGAAGTTTGCTGAGGGAGACATATCTGTTTCTATGGATGTGAAGACAGAAGATGAGATTGGGATTCTCGGCAATACCTTTAATTATATGGTCGAAAGTGTCTCCGCCGCCAGCAGAAAATTAGAGATGGAAGTAACGAGAAAGACAACCTTATTAAATGAAAGAACCCAACTTTTAGCGCTTTTAGAGAGAGCAAACAGGGAGCTCAGGGAACTGGATAAACTAAAATCCACTTTCTTAGCAAACATGTCTC
This sequence comes from Thermodesulfovibrionia bacterium, assembly GCA_041478735.1. Classification (GTDB taxonomy): domain Bacteria; phylum Nitrospirota; class Thermodesulfovibrionia; order Thermodesulfovibrionales; family SM23-35; genus JBGOWS01. Next base: position 432 of record JBGOWS010000084.1, read on the forward strand.
ACGAACTACGCACACCGATGAATGCTATCATAGGTTATACAGACCTCTTAATAGACAGGGTTGACGGCCCCATTAATGAAGAACAGGAAAAGAGCTTAAAAAAGGTGGCGAATAATGCCAGGCATCTCCTGCAATTGATAAACGACGTCCTTGACGTATCCAAGATAGAGTCAGGAAAGATAGAATTAGAGCCAAAGGAACTCGACCTGAAATGGTTAATTGAGTCTGTTATTCCCACCTTTGAACCCATGATAAAACAAAAGGGACTTACATTTACTATTAATATCGATGAGAATTTACCTCCGGTTTATGGTGATGAGGATAAAGCCAAACAGATTTTTATAAACCTGTTATCAAATGCTGTTAAATTTACCCCTCGGGGCGGGGTCACAATAAGCGCCAAACCTTCTGAAAGAGGTATTAAACCCGGCGAGTCATCTATATTTGCAGAGATCTGCGTGGAAGACACAGGAATAGGGATAAAAGAGGAGGATATTAGCAGGATCTTTGATAAGTTCACACAGGTAGACTTATCTACCATCCGTCAGTACGAAGGCACCGGACTCGGTCTCAGTATTGCCAGAGGGTTAGTAGCAATGCATAAGGGTGTAATCTGGGTGACGAGTAAATATGGAGAGGGTAGCAAATTCTGTTTTACCCTTCCGTTGAAAAAAGAGATACTCGAGAAACCTGCTGAGCCGATAATAGAACCAAGCATGGCTGAAGCCCTGGCTGAATATTTTGGAAAGCCGGTTGAGACCTTTTTGAAGGAGCCGGAATACGCCGGTAAACACATACGATGCTGGGAATATATCCATTGTGGACAGCCCAGCTGTCCCGCATATGGGAGTAAAGAGCACAGATGCTGGTTAATACTTGGAACTCATTGTGCAGGCATGAAAATAGCTGCCTATCCGGAAAAGGTAGATTTTTGTAAGGGCTGTGAGCTCATAGAAAACCTTGTAAAGTCAGAAGAGGAATATAAGCCCGTGGCAGCTGATTTTCCCGGGGGGGAAGAAGTCACTAAAAAAACTATATTGGCTATTGATGATAATCCAGAGGCTATTGATATTATAAGAAAATATTTAGGGAAAGATTACAGAGTAGTTAGTTTTTTAAGTGGTGAAGGGGCAGTAGAGAAAGCTAAAGAAATAAAACCAATGGCCATCACCTTGGATATCATGATGCCTAAAAAAGACGGATGGCAGGTACTGCGGGAGTTAAAACAAACACCGGAAACCCAGGATATCCCCGTAATTATACTTTCTATAATTGACAATAAGAGATTGGGCTTCAGTTTGGGCGCGGCAGAATATATAGTAAAACCATTAGAAAAAGAATTTCTATTAAAAAAATTAAGAAATTTAGAAAAAACGACCATGATAAAAAAGATATTATTAGTGGATAATGAGCAATATACGGTAGAATTGATTGGTAGCGTCCTGAGGGAAGCAGGATATCAGATAGCAATAGCTTATAATAGTAAAGATGCCATCAAAACCATCAACGATTTCATACCGGATCTGATTGTCTTAAATCTGACAATGCCCGAGGTGAGTGGTTTTGATGTTATTGAATATCTAAAGACAGAAGAAAGAGTCAAGGATATCCCCCTTATCGTAATTACCCGCAAGGATTTAACCGAAAAAGAGATAGATGAACTTAATGGCAGGATACAGGGGATATTAAACAAAGGAGTACTCGCTAAAGAAGACCTTTTAAAGGAGCTTAAGGATACCATTGGTAAGATTAGTAAGGTACAATGAGGGGGAGATGGAAGAAGTAAAAATGGGTTTGCCAAAAAAGATATTGATAGTTGACGACAACCAGGATAGCCGGGAGCTTGTAGTCAAGATACTTAAAAACAAGGGTTACCGAATGATTGAGGCTATTGATGGAGAAGAGGCATTGGAAAAAGCAATAGCAGAAAAGCCAGACCTTATCCTGATGGATATCTCAATCCCTAAGATAAACGGCTATGAGGTTACAAGAAGGCTGAAGAGCCAGGCTGATTTTAAAGATACCCCTGTAATCGCTTTAACTGCACATGCAATGAAGGGAGATAGAGAAAAGGCTATTGAGGCTGGTTGTGATGGATATATATCCAAGCCCATTAATGTCCATGAATTTCCAGACCAGATAAAATCCTACATGAAGGACAAGTAATCCCCCCCTACCCCCTTTAGTAAAGGGGGGGATAATGTATATTTATAATGTCGCTCATTATAAATATAGGAAAAGGAGATAGAAGTAGTTCGGTTGGATAAGAAAAAAAGAATATTAATTGTTGATGATACTGTTGATACAGTGGAACTTTTAAAAAAAAGGTTCCGCTCTGACGGATATGACACAGCAGAGGCATACGACGGTGAAGAAGCTCTTAAACAGGTCGCTGAATACAATCCTGATTTAATTGTCCTTGATGTCATGATGCCAAAGTTAGACGGCTATGAGGTGTGCCAGAGGCTTAAGACAGATGAAAATACCAGATATATTCCTATCCTTATGCTTACTGCAAAGAGCGACGTTGAGAGTAAAGTAAGAGGTCTGGATATCGGAGCCGATGATTATTTACCCAAACCATTTGATTACAAAGAACTATCTGCAAGGGTCAGGTCATTACTTACTATCAAGGCAGCGCATGAGAAATTAGTAGAAGAGGAAAAATCAGGAGCCCTGGAACAGATGATGGATCAGGTTGCACATGAGATAAGAAATCCCCTCACCTCTATCGGAGGTTTTGCGCGCAAGGTTTACGGAAAACTATCTGAAGGTGATCCTAATAAAAAATATATGGAAATGATCATAAATGATGTAGCGATACTGGAAAGCATGATAAAACAGCTTATTGAGCTTAAAGCCATGGCTATATCTTTAAAAGAGCCAACAAATATCAATGATTTAATCATGAAAGCCCTTAAACTATTTGAACAGGAGTTCAAGGAAAAGGCTATAGATGTCCAGAATGAATTAGCGGATAATCTTCCGCTGATCCCAGCTGATGAGAAACTACTTAAAAGGGCTTTATGCAACCTCATTAAAAATTCTATCGAGGCCATGACTGAAGGGACTAAAGTGTTAAAGATTGCTAGCCGGCTGAGTGAAGGCCGTATAGAAATACTGGTATCTGATACAGGAAAGGGTATCCCCACTGATAAACTCAAGAAAATCTTTGATCCATTTGTTACCTCAAAGGTATATGGCCCGGGACTTGGCCTTACCTTTACATATAGGATAATCCAGGATCACAACGGGACAATTTCTGTAGAGAGTGAACCCGGGAAGGGGACCACCTTTACGATAAGTTTTCCTGTGAAAAAAACCAACTCTTAATTTTCTTCACCCTCCCCAACCCCTCCCATCAAGGGAGGGGAGATATAAGAGAGTTCCCTCTCCCCTTGTGGGAGAGGGCAAGGGTAAAGGTAAGGGGTATTATTTGTTAATCCTCAGGGTTCTTAACCTTGCAATCTCCTCCTGATAACCGTAAATATGAGCTCCGGCGCTGTAGGCATAAATAGATCCATTCTTTAGGCCGGTTTCAGAAGCAACAAACTGTTTTAAAAGCTCTATACCACCAAGGTTTGTGGGAAATCCTGCCCACAAGTCCCATGACCTGAAATAAGCGCTCACCGTCAGCGCCAACTCATCACCTGCAGGTATAACCTTAAAATCCAGCAACCTCAGGCACGGCGGGTCAAGTTTCCCGTCTTTGCCATAGCAGATATCAAGGTCGTCGGGTGTTGCTACTTCGATAACAGCTTGATTTGTAAGGGGGGTATTCCTGATAATGTCTATAACGCGCTCAAGTTGCGTCCCTCCATTAGACATTCTGTTTTGAATCCTGCTTGCATACTTATAAGTCTCATTTTCGGACAGTTCGGGATCCATAAGGTAGTTGACAAAGTAATCTTCAATATATTCCATCGTGGTAGGAGCTGGTATGCCTGATCCGGGTGGTATAGTTGGCACCATGTCATAATATGGATGCTCAATATAAACTGCTATACCCGGATATTGTAATCGGTACTGCTCATTTTCAAACGAGCCTTTTTGTATCTTCTGCGAATAGGCATTATCAAATATATTGTAAATAAGCTGAAACCATGCATCAGGTATAGTTTTAGCTATTAAGAAAAAAGGACGCATAATCTTTCTCCTTTTATTTAAAATACTCTATAGTTTATCATTTGAATCGTATATATTAAAAGGGAATAGATTCCTCTATATTTTCTTTATGTTAATGAGAAATTCTTTACAAAATTTCTCTAAACCTGTAACATTAGATAATTAAAGATTCGATAATAGGGAGGTGATAAGAGAGATACATCTTTTTGATTAGTTTTTAAACTCAGGAGGTGAAAAAAACCATGAAAATTGGCGAGATAATGACTAAAGAAGTACATACCATTGGACCCTCTCAGACCTTAAAGGAATGTGCAGAAGTCCTGAACAAACATCGTGCAAACGGACTGGTTGTTACAGAGGATGGAAAAGCTATCGGAGTAGTCACAAAAGCAGACATTTTCAAAGCAATCCTACCGCGCTATCCTGATATAATTGAGGATGAGAGACACATGACAGATCTCGAGTATATTGAGGAACGTGCACATAAGCTTTATGAAATGAAAGTGAGTGAGATTATGGGATCGCCTCCCATAACTGTAAGCAGTGACATGCCTATTGTAAAGGCTGGTTCAATGATGATCCTACGGAGGGTAAAACAGGTCCCTGTAGTGGATAAAGACCGGCTGGTAGGCATTATTACCCTGACCGATATCATTAACCATCTTCTGGATAAAATTAAATAGACTGAGAGGTCCCTTCGGTTAATTGAGGTTATAAGGTTATCCAAATTTTGGGTAGGCGGCTTTAGCTACTAAAGTCGCCCTACCCTATTTACTAATGAGACCATAAGTAGGGTCACATCGTTATTCTTTTTTGTCATCTTTTGTCATCCCGGCTCGTCCGGGATCCTTCTTAAAGAAAGATTCCCGACAAGCGGGAATGACGAATATGTGGCTCTACTTATGACCGCCTTAGTAAGACTTCTTTTGGGTTATAGAGATACTGGTGATAATGAGTTTTGGTTCTGGATTAATTTTATAATCGCATTATTCCATCCCTCCGGTCCAATGCCGTTTGCCTCAATCAAGCCCTTTATATTTATTTTCCGGTCATAACCTCCCTCAGGCTTCTGAACAACTATCGGATAATCCACTGCAGCAAGCATGTGCATGTCATTAGAACTATCACCAAGAGCTATAGTAGTAATCTCATTGAATTCTTTTCTGTAAAGTTCTTTTAATAATTCAACAGCCTTGCCTTTATCAGTGTTGCCTATGATATGAAAAAATCTTCCCTGTGTGCAATTAAATCCCCTTGCCTTAATGGCACTGAGGAGTCTCTGAGTTTCCGCTTCATTGCCTTCAAGAATAAAAGGCTCATCAAAATCCCTTTCCTTTGCCATTTCTGCCGCATCAGCGCTCAAGCTCGCTATCTCCATTATTTCTTTTACTGTCATATCTCCAAAGCCCTTTACTTTAAAACCTTCTTTCCTCAATCTTTCAATCGTTTTTCTTAAGTCAGGGTATAGTGCACCAAATTTGATAGCATAGTAGTCATTTTCATCATTAACTATGAATTCCGGACTATGAATTTTGAACTTAAAGTAATTTTTTGGAATAAATATTCCTCCCCCATTTTCAGATATAAATGGATGATTATTGGCGAGTTTCTCTCTATAATACTCTATTTCTTTTCTTGTCTTGCTTGAACAGATAATGAGCGGGATATTCTTTTTTTTGATTAATTGAAGTGCTGGCAAAGCTGCCTTAAATGAGTAGGTAGAATAATCTAACAGTGTTCCATCAAGGTCTGTAAAAATTATAATCTTCATTCTATTATTACTATCTGAATATCCATTACGTTTGTACCAGTAGGTCCTGTAATGAAAAGTTCATCAATTTTCTTGAAGAAATTATAAGAGTCATTATCCTTCAAATATGCCTGAGGGTCAAGGCCAATGGCTTTTGCCCTTGATACTGTCTTTCCATCCACAATAGCACCTGCTGCATCAGTCGGGCCGTCAGTTCCATCTGTTCCTGCCGAAAGAAAAGTTATTCCATCAATACCTTCTATCTCTATGGCAAATGACAGGGCAAGTTCCATATTTCTTCCACCAAGTCCGTTGCCTTTGACTGTGACAGTTGTCTCACCACCTGAGATTAGGCACCTTGATTTTTTGATTTTTTGATCTTTTGAACCTTTAATTTTTACTGACTTCTGAGCAAGCCATTTTCCAACATCCTTTGCTTCACCCGAAAGCTCAGAAGAAATTATCTCTACGTTAAATCCTAATTCTTCCGCCTTTTTTTTCGCAACATTAAGTAATATTTTGTTGCTGCCGATTACTAAATTTTCAACTTGTTTAAATATTATATTTCCTTCTTTCGGCGTTTCTGGAATTACTCTATTTATGCCCTTCTTTAGAACTTCTATTACAGACTGAGGAGATCTATTTATTAAATTATATTTTTCAAGAACCTTTAATGCATCATTATATGTTGTCAGGTCAAAAGATGTTGGCCCTGATGCAATAACATCAAGTCTGTCACCTATAACGTCTGAAAGGATTAATGATAGCACCGGTGCTGGGTAGGCAATTTCCGCAAGTCTCCCCCCTTTTATTCTTGAGATGTGTTTTCTGACTGTATTAAGTTCATATATATCTGCTCCAGCCCTAAGAAGTTGTCGGGTAATTTTTTGTTTCTCATCAAGGGTAACACCTTCATATGGAGAGACAAGAAGGGCGGATCCACCACCTGATATAAGGCACACTACCAGGGTATTTTCTTTTGAGTTTTCCAAGAGTCTTATTATCTCCTCTGTGCCATTCAACCCATTTTCATCAGGCACTGGATGACCTGCTTCAATAATTCTTAACTTTTCAGATTTATATGAAGACGGACAGTGCCCGTATTTTGTAATCACAATTCCTGTCTCTATCAAATTTCTTAACTGATCCTCTATCGCTTTTGCCATTTGGCAAGCTGCTTTGCCAAAGCCTATAACAAGGATCCTGTTGCAATTGCAGGCGTTATAAGTTGAAAGAATCCTGCCTGTATAAAGTTTCACTGATTCATAAGGATCAACCGCCTTTAATGCCGCATAAAATATCTCGGAGACTAAATCTTTGTCAATTTTATCCCCCATGTTCATAATTTCACCTGTTTTTGCTTAGTTGTAATAATCAATATATTTTATTAAAATTTAGGCATGATTACCAAGATAAAGTTTCCGATTCTCTAAAAACCTTTAGCAGCGATGTGTACATTCCGGGATATTAGTAGCACCCCATAGGAAAAGTAATTTTGAAAAGTCAGGAAAGAGAAAAGAAAAATTTATATAAATGAGGGTTTTGCAAAAGTATCAAATGGGCACCCTCCCCAACCCCTCCCGTCGAGTGAGGGTAACACACCCCTACACCCCTCTCAAGAGGGGATTTACCCTCTCCCCTGGCGGGAGAGGGCAAGGGTGAGGGGGATAATGGACTTTTGCAAGAGCCTCAAATAATTGATGGGTTTATATTAACTGGGTATGCATGTGACTCCAGTTCATACAACACCTTGTGGGTATGCATTATGATTCCTGCCTTTAATATGTTTTGCGGGAACTGGATTCACTGCAATTGACTGCTGAACGAGCCGA
>JBGOWS010000201.1:0-4381 GCA_041478735.1 Thermodesulfovibrionia bacterium
CTGGCCAGGCTATTAGGACTATAATGTGTTACTGGCAGAGCTTTCCCAGCACATCTGCATCATAAATGCATAAACTGTTTTGCAACTGGTGGGTTAACCCGGAGACATTTTCCTGCCATCTGTATTTTTTTATTTTGTGACCTGTTTTCACCTCTTCATTTACTAAGAAGTTCATAAGTAAGGCATCATTATTGAAAAATCTCCCCTCGCCCCTCTTTACCTTCGCCTCAGCGAATCCGCTTGAGTGCGGAAAAGAGGGGTATAATACCTCCCTTTGGTAAAGGGAGGTTAGGAGGGATTTTATAATCAATGTCTTCATGCTTATGACCTTATTAGTAACTTTTGGTGAACTTTGGCTGCACAATCATAATTGGTTCAAATGCTCTATTATCAAACATTTGCAGACGCTCCACATTTAAAATTCTGCAACTGTAAGGTAGAATTATCTATAATACAATTGATTTTTTATTTTGAGGTGGAGAAGTAAGATGACCGTGAAGCAGAAAAAAGTTTTTCTTGTTACGGGCAGTATCATTGCACTTTTAATTGTTGTAATAATTGCCTCCGTTCATTTCATCGATCTCAATAACTATAAGCCACGGATTGAAGCTGCTGCATCAGATGCCCTCAAAATGGATTTCAGTGTTAAGGGTAAAATAGGCATTGTTCTTTTTCCGGATTTCGGTGTTTCTCTGGAGAACGTGTTTGTAAAGAACAGGGGAGTGGATTTTATCTCTGCAAACCAGGTGAGGATAGGACTTAAAGTTATCCCTATTATCATAAGGCGTGAAATCCAGATAAGTAAATTCGAACTTATCAAACCATCATTTTACATAGAAAGGGATAAAAGCGGAAAGTTCAACTTCGAACAACCCGGTCAAAAATCCAGGAAACAGAAAGAGTTCCCTGCAGTCCTTCCCAGGGTTGAAAAATTTATTATATCAAAAGGTGGTCTTGTTTATTCGGATAAAGGATCCGGTAATAAAACCGAATTAAAAGGTTTTGACCTGAAGATAACGGATCTATCGTTCAGCGCAAGCAGAGGTCAAGATCTATTACGGAAAATTTCCTTTGGTGGAGACTTTAAGTGCGAGGCAATAAAGACGAGAGATTTTGAAATCTCCAACCTAATGTTTGATATAACAGGGAAAGACGGCATATTCACCATAGACCCGATTACCATGAAATTCTTTGGAGGGAGTGAAAAAGGAAGTATTAAGGCAGACGTTACAGGGGAGATTCCTCTTTTTAAGATAAAATATACAGCCTCAAAATTCCGTTTTGAAAAGTTTTTAAAAAACCTTTCGCAAAAGAATATTATTAAAGGCGAGATGGACTTTTCTTTGAATTTTACAACAGGAGGGAAGAGTCTGGATGAGCTGAAAAGAAGGATAAATGGCGAGACTTCCTTAAGAGGGGAGAATCTTTTGCTCTACTCCTTTGATCTCGACAGTCTTGTTTTAAAGATTGAAGAAAGCCGGAGCTTTTCCCTTGTGGATGCGGGTGCGTTTTTCTTAGCAGGCCCTCTCGGGACTGCACTAACCAAGGGGTACGATTTTGCAGGTGTTTATAAAGAGACGCGGGGAGGGGAAGGAATTGTCAGGAGACTTGTCTCGGAGTGGAAGGTAAAAAACAGTGTTGCAGAGGCAAACGACGTTGCCCTTGCTACAAAGCGGAACAGGATTGCTTTAAAGGGAAGGCTGGATTTTATTAAAGAGCGATTTGACGATGTGACAGTGGCGGTGCTTGATGAAAGAGGATGTGCCAAATTTAGCCAGAAAATTCGAGGCCCTTTCCGTAATCCCGAAGTCGATAAAATAAGTTCTTTGGAGTCCATTGTATCGCCTGTGCTGAAGCTATTTGAAGGAGCAAAGGGGTTTTTTGAAAAAGGAAAGTGCGAGGTATTTTATGCGGGATCAGTGCAGCATCCGAAATAATCTGTATTTAAGTCGTCTTTAGCATATACTAAGAAGACCATAAGTAATACCACATTCAATGTCATTCCCGCTTGTCGGTTCCGAATGTTTTCGGGATTAAAGAAGGATGCTGGAAAAGCCAGCGCGACAGAATGTGGTTCAATATGTGGTATTACTAATGAAACTCCTTAGTAATTATTATGGTGGACGGTAGGGGATTCGAAATTTACTATATCGTCCATAATCGTTTTTTTAGATTTCTACGAGAGGAAAGATATTTTAGCCTTTCGTATTGCTCCTGAGATATACGGGACCAACTACGATTGTTTGTTTTTTCATAAATAGCACTTTCAGATGTTTACAATAAATACCTTACTATTGCATTTAAAACAAACTTCTGTTTAGTAAAGGAAGGTACTACTCAAGGTGTATGCAGAGGACAAGGATAGATTATTTATTCTTTCTACTGAAACAAGTCCATTCAATATCTTATTTAAACTCCTTGGATCTCGGCATTCCATCAACTCCCATATCCCATACCCACCATGATAGTTGACAGCCTTTCTATCAATTCTTCCCCATACACTGCCCTGGCCTTTCCTTTCTGCTCAAATTCCACAATCTATCTGCCGATCTCATAATAGGCAAGTACCTGAGCCTTATTGATTTGACGAACTGCGGTTGTTCTCGCTGAGTGAATTATTTCAGCAAGACGTTTAATCAGGCTGTTGTATTTATTTTGTCTCATTTGTTCAGACAGCATATTCCTCCCGTTACCCGCACCCCGGCAATTATCCGCTCAATGCGATTCTCTCACCTCATATGCCTTTGTCAAATACTCAAAGCTCATATTTGCTTGCACTGCGTTATGCGGAATTAACACATATTTCCAAGGCTTCCCGCTGTTTTGTGTTGTGAATTCTGTGGCATGGTTACAGTATTGCAAGGCTGCCAGTGACTTCTCCTGAGTATCAGACGAATCAATATCACCCTCTTTCTTTGTCTCTATCAGGTATATGGCGTCTTTTGTCTCGGCTACAAAGTCGGGATGATACTGCCGTGAGTTTTTATCCCAGTAAATTTTAAACTGTCTCCGTGAGGGTCTCAACCATTTCAAGACTGATTTATCGCCCTCAAGTATGATTGCAAAATCCTTTTCGGTCTTTGTATCGAATTTATACCTGTCATGACAGGCTTTCCTGAATCCGCTGAATACCTTCGTGGGGATAGCGCTTGTCGGAGTAATCGTGTCCCTCAAATCATGGATACTGTCTTTGGTATATTTTTCGAAATTATGCTCTTCTATTGTTGTAAACGGCTTGACAATCGGCTCCTCATAGGTTGGTGCCTCGACTTCAAAATGCTCAAGCATCTGTGCATAGATAAATCCTCCGATATCCCTTTTGTGATACTGAACCACGTTCATTAGTCCATTATCATCAAGATAACTTCTGAATTTATCTGCGGCTTGTCGAGCAAGCTTGAACAATAAATCCGCTACTTCGTCATAATCTATCTCAGGTTGATTGATTAGCTCATTGACGATGATATTCTCCGGGCTGTCAATGACAATCCTGCCTTGTCCAATTACGATATCGGTCTCATTTCCCCTGAGGGTCTTTCTTAATATCTCCTCGGAGACGGGCTGGTAGTTCAATCGGCTTATGTCCAAATCAAAGTCCCTGAAATATGATCTTATATCATTACTTTGCAGCATCATTATGCGGGGAATCTCTATGATGTTTTCTGAGAATTCAGAAACGACTTCCTCATAAATCCTCTTTGCTTCTTCAATCATCTCCTTTGCGAACATCTTCTGCTGTGGCGAGTTTTGTATCCTCTCGCTAAACTTTTCAATCGCTATTTGGCTAACTTCCTCTTTGGTGAGTTCTGATACACTTTTTACTTTTTCGCTAAGCTCTGGCAAAATGGATACAAGTGTTTTCTGGACTTCAAGACTTACTTGTGCTTTATATTTTTCCACTGGCTCGGCTATCAAGTCAATCCTTTCCTGTTCTTCCTGAAATTTCTTTTCAATTGATGAAACCGAGGTGACAACCTCTTTAGGCTGGCTTATTTCATCCGTATTTATCTCGATTATGTTTTCCATTCTTATAATCGAATCGGGCTTGTTGGCTTCGTCAATGATTTCCTGAAACCTGTCATGTGCAACAATCGTGAGCTTGTCCGCCTTGTTATGCCCAGTCCTCTTCCCATAAGGCAGTCGCAATCCCCTTCCAATGGTCTGCTCCCTCAGCGTCATGGATGCAGCCGTTCTCAATGGGATAATCGTATAAAGATTCGTTACGTCCCATCCTTCCTTTAGCATATTTACGTGGATGACAATCTCAATCTTGTTTAATGGGTTTTCAAGGGATACAAGCTTTGCTATATTCTCGTCCTTCTCTTCTCCCGATTGGTTGGAGTGTATCTCCATTACCTTATCGGCATAATATCCATCAAAG
>JBGOWS010000054.1:0-11303 GCA_041478735.1 Thermodesulfovibrionia bacterium
ACATCGGTTTCAACAGGACCATATATCCTCTTATAGTGGTTATGCACAGCAACCGAAAGTATCCTCTTTGCCCTCTCCTGGCCTATAACATAATCATTAAGGAACTGATGAATCTCCTTTGGTATCGGAAGCTTGGGGAGTACAGAACTCTTCACATCCTCATGGAGTGCATCAGCGATTATCTCGTTACACAGCTCAACACACTCGTTGCATATATAAACGGTGGGACCTGCAATAAGTTTTTTTACTTCAGCATGTCCCTTACCGCAGAATGAGCATTTAAGTATATTATCATCCCTTTTAGCCATATACTTTCTCATCCTTTACTTTCTCATCCTTAATGCTGCGGATCACCTCATCAACTATCCCGTATTCTTTCGCCTCCTCTCCCGACATAAAGAAATCCCTGTCAGTATCCGCCTGTATTTTTTCAATAGTTTGACCAGTGTGGTTTGCAAGTATCCTGTTAAGTGTCTCCTTCACCCTCAGTATTTCACGAGCGTGAATTTCGATATCAGTGGCCTGACCCTGAAACCCTCCCATCGGCTGGTGTAACATAATCCTTGAGTGAGGCAATGCATACCTCTTGCCCTTTTTACCTGCAGCAAGCAATAGAGATCCCATGCTTGCTGCCTGCCCTATGCAGTAAGTTGCTATGGCCGGCTTTACATATTGCATCGTGTCATAAATTGCAAGGCCAGAGGATACTATACCTCCCGGGGTATTAATATAAATATGGATATCCTTATCAGGATCTTCTGTCTGAAGGAACAGTAGCTGGGCGATGACCACATTAGCAACATAGTCGTCTATTGCAGTACCGACAAAGATAATCCTATCTTTGAGGAGCCTTGAATAAATATCATAGGCCCTTTCAGAACGCCCTGTCTGTTCTATAACTATAGGGACAATACTCATTTTATTCTCCTTTCTCAATTACAGCTTTAGATAGAAGCAACTCCATAACTTTATCTTCATAAATTGAATGCTTTAGGCCCTCCAGAGAGCCTTCTCTATAATAGAGGTTCTTAACAGCTTCTGGTGTAGCCGAGAGCCTTTGCGCTAACAAAGAGATCCGTTCATTCACCTCATTATCTGCTACCGCAACCCCTTCTTTTTTCCCGATCATATCAACGATTATCGACGCCTGCACGTTCCTCAATGCCCTATTTTCCAGTTCAGCCTGCATTTTTTCTGCGTCCTCCCGGGATTGGGGCGCAATAACTTTTTCCTGCTCCAAATTGCCGGACACCGATGTCGTCTCTACGGATTTTTTTTGTGATAAACTTTCTTGCATCGCAAGGGATTCCAGTTCTCTTCTGAAAAGAGTCTCTGGCACTTCAAATTTATGGGATTCAAGAATTTTATTTATAATGTTTGCTTTCTGTATCTTTTCAATTTGCTCTTTCTTAAACGCAGATAATCTTTCCCTTATCCTTTCCCTCATCTCAGTAATATTTTCGAAACCAAGGTCCTTTGCGAATTCATCATCAATTGCAGGTAGATTTTTCCTCTTTATCTCCTTTATCAGAACTTTCATTTCAACCGTTTTCCCTGCAAGCTCCTTTGACTTACAACTTTCATCGAATGTGGTATTAAACTCTACGATTTCACCCTTTTTCTTTCCTATCACTTTTTCCATTATGTCCAAAGGGAATATCTCATTACCCATCTCTGATATCTGCTCTTTGAGGGATGGAGGGCTTTCTTCTCCGATTATATTACAGTCGGTATAGTCAAACGTAACAAGGTCATCTTTTTCTACATCTTTTTCAGCAACTTCATATACAGCCTTATCTTCCTGGAGTTTTTTAAGGTATTCTTCCACCTCAGCTTCATCAACAATTACAGGAATATCCTTTATCTTTATATTTTCGTATTCAAGATTTTCAATCTTCGGCAATACTTCAACTGCAAATAAAAGATTAAGCGGATTGTTTCTTTTAAAGTCTAACCGTTCTTCAAATGTTGGCGTTGCGACAGGCGTGATTTCAGCTTCTTTTAAGGCCTTACTGTAATATTCAGGGATTACCTTATCAAGCACTTCGGCTTCAACCTCTTTTCCGAAGCGTTTCTCTATTAAACTAATCGGCGCCTTGCCAGGTCTGAAGCCAGGGATCTTAGCCTTCTGTCTGACCTTCTCAAGAGAATCCCCTATCTCTTTTTCAATTACATCTGATGGTATCTCTAGCCTGAGACGCTTTTTTGTCGCGTTAATATCTTCTATTGACTTGAGCAATTTAACCTCCTTTTATTTACTGTAAAATACATATTGAAACTTTGTCAATTTAATCCCCCGTAATTCTCGGTGAAAAACTGAGATTGCTTCGTCGCTTCACTCCTCGCCCCGTTGATAATTATATCTACGGGCCGAGCAATGACAGTTTACAAAAAATGTTTTTGTCATTGCGAACGAAGTGAAGCAATCTCAGGCCTTTGCACATTCAACCGAAAATTGCTGCCCAAACCCAAATTTGCCGATAGGATCTACAAACAATTGTCCATTCTGTCATTGCGACCCCGAAGCAAGTTCGGGGTTCATAAATTTCTCTTTTATGAGTTTTATAAGGTATAATTTCTTGTGAACCTTTATCTTATTGATGGAAATTCGTATGTTTACCGCGCTTATTACGCAATCAGGGGACTCTCGAACTCTAAAGGCTTTCCAACCAACGCAATCTATGGGTTTACGAATATGCTTCTCAAGATTATCAGGGAAAAGAAGCCAGATAATATTGTAGTAACATTTGATTCGCCTGTTCCGACAGAAAGACACAGAATCTATGAAGAATACAAAGCCCAAAGGCCCGAAACTCCCGGAGACCTTGTCGAACAGTTGCCTTATATAAGGAAGATTATTTCTGCCTTAAACATCAAGATATTCGAGATACCCGGATACGAGGCTGATGACATTATTGGTACAATTGCAAAAAAAGTAGCATCTGAAGAAATAGATGTATTCATCGTTACCGCTGATAAGGATATGCTCCAGCTTGTTAATAATAAGGTAAAAATATATGATCCGATGAAAGATAAAATCCTGGATGAAAGGTATACAAAAGAGAGGTTCGGTGTTGTGCCGGAGAGGATTACGGAGTTCCTGGCACTTGCAGGTGATGCCGTTGACAACATTCCCGGGATTAAAGGAGTTGGTGAAAAAACAGCCAAAGAACTTCTTTCAGAGTTTAAAAGCCTTGATGACCTGCTGGACAATACAAACAGGATACGGAAAGATAAGTTAAGGCTGTTAGTATCCGAACATGCTGATATTGTAAGGTTAAGCAAGAGACTTGCTACTATTGATACATCTGTGCCTATTGAGATCGATACAGAAGAATTCCGATTAAGAGAGCCCGATTGGTCTTCACTCCTTACTCTATTCATAGAGTTTGAGTTTGGAAGACTGATAAAACTTATTCCATCAGGCCTATCCGGTGAAATAAGCGCTGAAACACTACTTTCTATAGAAAAAGTCAAAGAACTAGCTTCATTAATAAAGGAAAAGTTTGCTTTTGATATTGAAGCATCCGACAGAAATGCAATGACTGGAAGTCTTGCAGGACTGGCATTATGTGCAGAGAAAGGGCATGCATTTTATATTCCTGTTTCCCATTCGTATCCCGGAATCCCGGCGCAGATAAATAAAAAAGACGCATTAACAATGCTTGCCCAAATCTTTGAGGACGAGCGGCTAGCAAAAATAGGACACAATCTCAAATACAGCATAATTATTCTCAACCAGGATGGCATCCACGTTAAGGGACCACTGTTTGACACAATGATCGCATCATACCTTATTAATCCAAACAAGCCAAATCACGGTCTTGAAGAGGTTGCCCTGGAATATCTTTCCTATAGAAAAAAGACTTTTATGGAGGTCATCAACAAGAAAAGTTCCTTTTCAGAGGTTTCTCTGGAAGAGGCCACTGCTTATGCATCTGAAAATGCAAGTCTCAGCCTTGAATTAAAAGAGGTTCTATTTAACGCTTTAAGAGAAAATGCCCTTGAAAATATTTATCTCAATATCGAGATGCCTCTTATTTATGTACTTGCTGATATGGAAGAGGCAGGTGTGAAAATTGACCCAACCAACCTTGAGGGGATTTCAAAGGAACTCGAAAGGGAGCTTGGTGGAATTCAGAGAAGGATTTTTTTCCTTGCTGGGGAAGAATTCAATATAAATTCACCCAAACAGCTAAGTAAGGTTTTATTTCATAGCCTTGGATTCCAGCCAAGAAAAAGAACAAAAACCGGTTATTCCACAGAGATAGGTGTACTCGAGGAGCTTGCAGAATCCGACGAACTTCCACGGGAGATACTTAATTACAGAAGTCTAAGCAAACTTAAAACAACATATATTGATGTACTTCCAACGCTCATCAATCCTAAGACAGGGCGCATACATACCTCATTCAACCAGACAGCCACAGCCACGGGAAGACTCAGCAGCAGTGATCCAAATCTACAGAACATTCCGATAAAAGGGGATTGGGGCAGGCGTATAAGAGAAACATTTATAGCAGAAGAGGGTAATCTTTTGCTTTCAGCAGACTATTCACAGGTTGAATTGAGGATACTTGCTCATCTAAGTAACGACGAGGGTCTTATCGATGCCTTCAGGAACAACCTTGATATCCATGCAAGAACAGCATCTGAAATATTTAATATCCCAATAGATAAGGTCACTCCTGATATAAGGAGGATTGCAAAGACAGTAAACTTTGGAGTCATTTACGGCATATCGCCTTTCGGGTTATCAGAAACTCTAAGTATATCCAGGGACGAAGCAAAAAAATATATAGAACAGTATTTTAAAAGACATCCCGGGGTTAAGAGTTATATAGAAAAAAACCTTGATGAGGCAAGGAACAAGGGTTATGCATCAACACTTTTTGGAAGAAGACGTGCTATTCCTGAAATCAAAAGCAAGAATTCAAATATAAGACAACAGGGTGAAAGGCTTGCAATAAACTCTCCTATACAGGGGACAGCAGCAGATATTATTAAAATTGCGATGATAAATATATGGAAGAAGATTAAAGATGGAGGGTTAAAAACAAGGATGATTCTTCAGGTTCATGATGAACTTTTATTCGAGCTTCCAGCACAGGAACTCGAAACCGTAAAAGATATTGTTAAAAAAGATATGGAGGAGGTTACTAAACTTCAAGTGCCTTTAAGTGTGGATATCAATTATGGAAAAAACTGGGCAGAGGCACATTGAAAAAGAATTCATTGTAGATATCGGTATTGTAAATCCGCAAGGCATTTTTAGCACAATAGCAAGGTCTAATAAAGTCTCGACCCCCCGGCGGACCATTGCTGAAGAAGGTGTATTGCCTCAGAAGCTCTACGAAACCGGTCTTTATGTTGGATACTAATACAACGCATTTAAATAACCATAGATGTTGCATAAAATAAAAGACAGACATGCTGAAAAACCTTTTCAAAGCGACAATATTTTATCCATATTCACATGACAACACCCCCCTTAATAAGGGGGGATTAAGGGGGGTGTTGTGCTTTTTCAAAATAGGCTGGCTGGCCAGGCTGAAGGCTATAAGGTGCCGCTGGAAAAGCTTTTTCAGCACATCTGCCTCACAAATTCAATAAAAGTTATGCAACTGGTGGGTAAAGTGTCATTGCGAGGAACAGGCTCCGCAATCTGGCACGAGTTGTCATTCCGAGCGAAGCGAGGAATCTCACGCTCCCGTTGGTCGCTCGCAATGACAATGTGAAGCTTCCCGACTAAAAGTCGAGGCTCCCATGCAAGGAAAATTATTATTTGCATAGCTGGCTTTCATCTCCGACTGAAAGTCGGAGCTTTTCAGCCAGCATTCATGTAAAAGTAGTTAATGAATAACCCCGCAGCAGAGCTGCGATGTATCGAAGATTGTCATTCCAGCTTGTCTGGAATCTTTCTTTGTATTTAGCATTGGCAGGGGTTGAAATGAAGGATTCCGAACAAGTCGGAATAACAGAATAAGGAAAATATTAACCACGGAGCAGAGCTTCGAGGAATTCTCTTGATTAAATAGCAACACAGCGTTTCACTGCAACAATATATTGCACATACAAATTACTCCGTTGGCTTAAGAATTCTTCTTTTTATATGCATCATAAAATTGCATTATTCCTTTAACCAAAAAATATTTTCCTTAAATATCAACATGTTGTAAAATTGGCATGTGTATTGCGTGAGATAAAAGGTTATAAAGATATGAATTAATAAGCATATGAGGATTGAAAAAATAGGATTAAAAATAGGGTTAAAAAATAGATTGAAAAAATAGTAAAGAGAGAGTAAACTTTAGTCCAGATTTACAACAGGGGTCAGCAATTCACGGTGAATTTTAAAAGACTTGAGATTGCTTCGGTCGATGTGACCAATGACAGTAATAGCAAAATTATTTACGAGACAGCTCACTAATTAAACTTTATTTAAAAAGGAGGGTATTTATGAAAAGGGTAGGGAGTTCTTTTTTGGTTTTTGTTTTCCTTTTCTGTATATGGGTCTTACCTGTTATGGCAGCAGATCCACCTGCAGAGATAGAACAGCTTAAAGGCGATGTGCAGAAGCTGCTTGACAGGATACAAGAGTTAGAGAAAAAGCAGGCTGAGACGGCTACAAAGGCTGTAGAAACTGAAAAGAAGGTTGAAAGTGTAGAGAAGTTAACAACAAAGATAAAAGAGGAAGAAGCTCAACTACAAGAGGACAAGAAGAAAAGGGCCATCGCGTATTACAGAGATGGCTTTTTTATTGAGACCCCGGACAAACAATTCAGGCTCCAGATTGGTGGAGTCTTACATTTTGATACCCGCGTCTTTGCTGGTGGTACCAAGACCCCGAGTTCATTTGATATTCGAAGGGCCAGATACGACATGAGAGGCAACCTTTACAAAGGTGCTATAGAACACGTCTTTCGCCTCCAGTTAGAAATGGCTGATCCTATCGCCCTCCGGAATGCTTACTGGATGTTCAAATTCCGCCCGGAATTTAACCTTCAGCTTGGTCAGTTTAAGGTTCCATCTGGTGGCGCTGACTGGTTGACAGAAGAGGCACATGTAAACTTTATTGAGTATGCTACAGAGCGACCGGTCGCCCCAGACTTTGACCGGGGATTTAATATCCATAGTTTCTTTCTCGATGGTATGATCCAGACCAATCTTGCCATGGTTACAGGGACCGGGTATGATGTAGATAATAGAGATGGCGACTGGGATAGTGACAAAAATTATGTAGGCAGAATCATGCTCATCCCCTTTAAGAAGATGGACAACAAGTGGCTAAAGGGTATCCATCTTGCCGGTTCCTATGAGACAGGGCAACAGTCAATAAAGACAACAAGAGGCGAAAGGGATATGAGTACGGAGAACTATGAGTCGAGATGGTTTCAGTGGAAAGCAACTACGGCAGATATCGGAAGTCGCACTCGCTACGGTGGGGAACTCCACTGGATAGCAGGCCCATTTGCAGCGAGCTATGAATTTAACCGGGTTGAATGGGAGGATATCACTTTACCTACCCCTATCACCGGCGTTTCTAGCCTTCCTGGCAGAAGTCATGTAGACGTGCAGCAGTTCTGGGTAAGCTACTTCCTCACAGGTGAAGAAAAAACCATCGAGGATGTATTCTTTGCCTGGAGGCAGCCAAAGCCAAAGAAGAACTTCAGCCTGAAGGATGGTACATGGGGCGCATGGGAGGTTCTGGCCAGGTATAGCTATAAAGATGCTTCAAAAGAGCTCTTTGACAAAGGAATCCTGGATGGGAGCCAAAAAGGATATTCTGTAACAGGCGGACTTCGCTGGATATGGAATCCCAAGGTCAGGATAATGCTTGACGTCAACTATCTAAAGAGCGATGAAGGCAAAGGGATCATTACTAATTATGCTGCTAAAGGAGTTTCTACTAATAAGGACTATCAGAAAGATGAAACCGGTTTCTTACTGCGTCTGATCCTGACTCCATAAATTATTTCGACTGTAATTTTTACCGAGGAAGGCCGCCCAAAAGGGCGGCCTTTTTTTCTTACTTTGCATCATTAATCAAGTTGCATTCGTATGCATCACCCTCCCCTACCCCTCCCGTCGAGGGAGGAATAGTGGGGATGTCTCCTGTCGAGGGAGAGGAACACACCCCTGCACCCCTCTCAAGAGGGGATTTACCCCCTCCCCTTTGCGGTCTACGACTCGCTAAGGAGGGAGCAAGGGTGAGGGGTATATATCATAGATTTTTGAATCGAGTTGGTATAAATCAATAAAAATTCTTAGACAGCCTTTCCAGCATCTATTTTTCGATTAACTTGCAAGAGATTTAGAAAATAAACTAAAATTATTCAATACGAGCAAAAATTCTTTTAGACACTCTTTTCTCTATTAATCACCGAGTCGTGGATAGGATATCAACGGTTCATCAGCCGCCGGTGTAGCTCAGAGGCAGAGCAGCTGATTCGTAATCAGCTGGCCGGGGGTTCAACTCCCCCCACCGGCTCCACTTTCTTGCTTAGAAAACAGTAAGTTAGTAAATCCTCTTCTATCCCTGCTTTTTGGTTTAACTAATTTTCAACTATTTTTAAACTTCAGGGGGCTATTATGCCCCTAAATTTCAGATGTTTTAAGAACAAAAATACCGGTCAAGTTTTTTATATTCCTGCTGGTCGTTATGGAAACTTCCTCAATTCTGTTAAAAAGCTGGTCAGTTACGTTCAATACAATATGTTCAAGTATTATGTTGCCCATTTAACACTCACCTTAAAGAAAGCTGAATCAGAAATAGACTTCAAACACTTCCACCGGGTAACGCAATTTATTGATACTCGTTTAAAACGTGTGGAAAGTGATTTTAAATAGTGTCTGTCCATAAAGTAAAGGTTTGTCATCCTCGGGCTTGACCCGGGGATCTATAACACCGTGAAAACACTGGATTCCCGATTAAGGACTTCGGGAATGACAGACTGACAAACGGAATTTATGGACAGACTCTAAATATATTGCCGGCAAAGAGATTCAGAAAGAAAGATTGGAGAAGTATGGGGAAGAGGCTGTCCATTATCATGTTTTATGTGTTTATTCAAAGCCGTATGTTTTTCCTCATGCAGAAAAAATTGCAAAATCCTGGGGCCTCGGCGCCATTCAGTATTCTTGGAGGATATTGAGTCTTCTGACGGGAAAATAAAAAGATGGGTTGAGTGTGTAGATTCTCAATACATTGAAGATCCTGTTACCAAAAAAATGAGATGGTTGGAGTGTGAGGAATTTAAACTGGTCGTAGACGGTATTGAAATCGTAATTAAAAAAGGTGATTTGTGCGTCAACAGTCCTGCCGATTGGTGTGAAAAATATAAAGAGTTTAAAAAATAACGAGTACACCTGCTACTGTTCAGTTCTATCAAATTCAGGGAATTGCTGATTTCCGGTTGAAGTGAGCATGTAACGTTCTGCACACGGGCGATGCTGCAACTTGGCGCAAGTCTTGTCTCTGCAAGGATTGTGACAATTTGCAGATTTTCGATAGAACGCCTGCGCGCTTGTTAAATGTCGGTGCAGACATTCTCAATGACTCGGCCCCCCTTTGGTTATTTTTTGTGGATATAATTCATTTATTCGTTCACTGGGATACTGTTTATGAATTTGAGTCTCAAGAGAATAGACCAGTACAATGGCATCTTTTATCCTATTTTTTGTGTCGCTAAAGAAGTTTAGAATTTTGGAAAGCTTGTGAGGATACACTCCACTATGAATAAATGAATGTCGTTGTTTAATAGTAGAGCCGTCATGAACTCCAAAGGTCGCCGTCCATTCCTTATTACGGTTTGATGGATTTAATCCAATAAGTTTCATTGCAATTTTTAGTTTTTCCTTTTGTTGCAACGGAAAAAAGTCAGGGATGAACTTAGATAATTTGAAATTCAGACTATTTTCACTTTCCATCGTCTGAACAAATTCGGTTGTAAGGCGTGCCTTTTTTAAGAATCGGCTTAACACGGCTGGCTCGATTTCTGAGGTTTTAATATTTTCTGTGATAGTTGTAAAGATATCTCGATAATATGTTTCAAAACTTGTAATAATCAGTGCTATCGCTAATTCCTGCAAGATCAACATATTCATTTCGCCCATATCGTCGTCAGATTCAGGACCGTATTTTAAGGTGGGCAATAAAAGAGCCCCGCTTAAATTAAGATTAAAAAACGAAAAAGGGCTTGTTGATAGTTCTATCTTATCAACTCTTCCTTCTTTTAAGAGTTCAACATATAACTCTTCAATGTACATAGGTTACAGATTCCTTCATTTAAGGGGGCCGAGTCTATCAGATTTCTCTTTCATCTTCCTTGCCCGCACTGAGCATTTAACGTCTGGAGGATATGTGAAGTTTACCCGACAGGGCAAATTTGGGCGCAGCCCGATAGGGCGGAGCCACTATCCACCTGTTAGGCGATGTCGTATTATTGATGGTTCTCATGGAAAGTCAGCCTCTTATATGCTTTTATAGATGTTATTATAATGATATTCCTCGTATTCCTTTTTCGGTAAAGGCGGGTTTAGAATACCAATGACCTTACCCACATGGTTGATCACACTCTTACAATCTTCCGGAGAAATAGCAATCTCACCATACTCAAATAACACATGGCAATTAGGGCACAAAACCAACATATTATCTTCTTTGTCAACTCCATCCCGGCCTAATGCTCTCACATGATGCGTTTCTGCATATCCTTTCCCTTTTATACTTAATGTAGTGCCACATATCTGGCACTGATAATTACGCTCTTCTTTAACCTTCTTAGATAACACAGTATCCCGAATATGCCTCGTGATTGTAGTAGTAATCTTGTTGGGCGGGTATTCTTCATACCCTATGTCAGGAATCATAGGTAAAGGCCCCTTATCGATTAGTATATCTCTAAGGGAATTAATGAAATCCTCAAATGTATAAAAGGGAGAGTTATATTGGAGAGTTTTTCCTGTGCTAATTTTATATTCATTTATATTCTTCCCCCTTCCTATCGGCCAAAGATTCTCGTTTATGTAGCGTTCTACATCCTGAGATGTCAAGAGGTATCCATTCTTAGGCGTTTCAAACAACAGAACTATAAACCATTTTTTACCAGATGCCTCTAACTCTTCAATTCTACTTTTCGTTATTCCCCAGCGATAGGGTTCTTCAGACCGGATTTTAAAGTAGAGCAAGCAATTCAGATATCCAGATAATTCAATTATATTGCTGGTTCTTCGTATTCTACTTACATATCTTTGACAACGAAAACCTTTTTCTTTTCCAATTTCTTCTAACAATGAGATAA
>JBGOWS010000040.1:0-12403 GCA_041478735.1 Thermodesulfovibrionia bacterium
AAAAAAGGAAATTATGGCTGAAAGGCTTATTATTTTTTAGGGGGGAGGGTATGAGGGTAACATTTTTATTTGTAAGCATAATGTTTTTAGTCCTTTATTGTCCTGTTGCACAGTCAGAAGAGCAGCCGCAGGCAACAGATAGCCAGAAAGACTGGATTCGTGCAGTCACACCTGCTGAGAATGCTGAGGTTATCAGTAAAAAACCGCTGGTAAAGGTTGAATTTTTAGAACCCATTACTCCCGGCACCTTAGTGGTAATACTCGATGGGACTGATATAACTCAACTGCTTGCTGTCACAGAGAAGGTATTTGAATATAAACCTGTTATGGTTTTGCCCTCAGGGACGCATAATCTAAGCATAACTGCCACAGATAAAGAAGGGAAGCAGCTCCAGAAAAACGTCTCTTTTACTACACGTCATAGCAGAACCTTTTAGGAAGCGACATTTGGTGCTGATGTAACAGGTATTTACTCTTCAACCTTGAAAAAAGATCAGGTGGATACTGAAATCCCTTATAGCAGGATAGAAGGACTGGGACAGGTTCAGACAAAATTGAAGGAAGGGGCAAATGAACTCAGCCTTGAGGGTAATTTGATTTATGTTGACCAGGACAAACCTCTGTTTCCTGGTGTATCTCCCCTGACGCAGGCCATAAAAAAGGGTTTTGATGTGAGGAACTTTATTCTGAGGGGAGAACATAAAGGAGAGATATTGAGACTCAAGGCAGAGGCAGGGGATGTGACGATAAATGAGACACCCTACACCGCTCAAGGACTCATGAAGAGAGGGGGATAGATAATCATCGGGTATAAAGATGCTGGAATTTCACTGTTTTCTGTTAAATCAAAGTCTATTTTCGGATTAAGGGACGGACTGGGGATAAGATTAAATACCAATGAGCAGATTCTTGGAAGCTCATTTAAGCTTCTACTTCCTGGTATAAGGACAGACATTAAGGTCACATATCTTACAGGTGAGGATAGCTCAACGCTTTCCTATGGGACTTCTACTACTAATGGCAAAAGAAAAGGAGATGTGGTAAGCCTCATGCTTGCATCAAGACTCATAGAGGAAAAACTCATTGCTGATTTCGAAGTTGCCAGCAGTAGATTTGACCCTGATACCTCTGATGAATTTGGCAAGATGAGCGATAAGGCATGGCGGCTTGGACTTAGTGGTTATCTCAGCAAATATTCATACGAGGCTAAATATGAATACATAGGCAGGGATTTTGAAAGCCTCGGATTGCAGGGTCTGCCAAAGGACAGGGAAGGGATCTCTCTAAGGGGTGGCGCCACATTTACAAACCATAGTTTGAATCTCACATTTACACGTCAAATTGATAATGTAATGGATGACCCGATTTTACCGAGGACCCTGAACTATCAGGGCATGGCTGATTACAATTTTACTTACTTTAAAACCTTACCCATTGGCATATCCATACAGAGGAGTGTGGTTGATAGCACAAAGGAGCCCCCGGGATTTGACCCAATAAAGACCGTTGCTGACAACATAACAGGAAGAATAACTTATACGCAGCCTAAGTGGAGCATTGGACCTTCAGTCTCCTATTCCATCTCAGATGATAAAACCGTGATAAATGCAGACAATACATCAACAACATATTCGGTAACCCTATCATTAAACCCCTTCGAAGGGCTTGCCATAAACACCTCGCCAAGTCTTATCCAGCAGAAGGATAAGGTTACAGGTGTTAGGCAGGATACTTACACCACAAACCTCGACATAAGGTCTGAAATAGTAAAGAATCTGGTCTTTTTCGACATCGGGGGTACTTATTCAGTGATGAAGGCATCTGACGATTCCATTGATGCATGGAATACAATGTTTAACACACGCCTTGCCTATAGCCTCAAGAAGCTCTTCCCTGAATATCTGGGTCCGACAGTGGCTTTAAAGGGTAACTGCCAGAAAACGAAGGACAGTCTATCAGGGATTGGTGATGAAAGATACACTATCTTTTTAGTATTCGAACTTCTGGCAAATCTGCGTTTATAGGAGGGATCCCATGAGAATCCTTAAATGTTTAACTGCGGTTATTTTAATCGCATTGGTTACATCTTTAGCCCATGCATCTGTAAGCATATCACCATCTTCTATTAATGTTGCAAAGGGGCGGTCTACAGGTGTTACTATTACATATACATATTCATTTTCATTAAGTGGCCTTCCCTCCGGTACATATACTCTTACCTCTTCATCAGGTGACTTTCTTCTCGGTGCACAAGACATTGCGAGTATTAATGTCCCTTTAATTGTGAACATACAAAACACCGTAGGCCATGTATCAGAGACCATCACAATACCCCTGAGTGTGGTGGAGAGGGCATTCAGGCAAGGTGCAGGGACATTTGTCTACAAAAGAGAGTTTGCTTCACAGGTAGCGCCAACACAGACTGCAACTGTAAATATCAGGATAACACCTGAGAGCATAGCAGAATTTTCTTTGAGAAGGGTTGAGCTTTATTTTGATGGTGATAAGAAAAAAACAGAGGCGATTATCAACAGAAACTTCAAGGGTCTAAATGCCCACACGGACATTTACTTTAATGGATCAGGCTTTTTACAGGGATACTGGGAAGTAGACGGAAGGGTTATTGAGAATATAAGCAGACATGTCTCATTCGGGACAAAGGTAACCCTTCCAACACCTGATATTCCTGGGCTTCCCACCTTCGAGCCAGGATTTCATATCGTAAGGTTTGTCATCACAAGCCCGCAGCCTCCATTTGAACTCCCGCAGATAGTCTACTGGGTAACGGCAAAGGAAGAACCTGTCAAAAGGGCATTAAGCCTCGTTACTCCCAAAGATGGTGTAGTCATTTCACCTGAGGATGAATTCAGATGGGATAAAATAGAAGGCATATCTGTTTACCTGATTACATTCATAAAAGAGGATGATAAGACTATAGTCTTCTCTGCTCTAACCCGGGACAGTTCATACAAAATTCCACAATCTGTTTCCTCTCAGTCCTTTACAATTGACACAAGATACCTGTGGAATGTGAAGGGGTTCGATGCTGAAAACAATATAATCGGTGAAAGCAGCATATGGATTTTTTCCTTCCACTCGGCGGAAAGATGAGCCCCGACATTGAAGTTGCACATGGAAAGGGGGTGATACTCGGGAGTTAAAGTTGAAAGGCGATTAAAAAGCAAAGGGAATGATGCTGTTAACAGCATCAGTAATTTCAAAACATTTCTTAGCCAATTAAAGGGGGTAAGATGTTAAGCAAGAGATTAGTCATTTTGATGGTTGCGTTGTTTTTAATTGCAGGTATGGGTATAGTACATGCTCAGCCAAAGATAAGTGCAACGATAGAAGCAATCCCAGCCTCTTATTCCGGCACATGTCCAACAACCATAAAATTTAAAGGGAAGATTACTGTTGCAGATATTACAAGAACACCTTTGAAGGCTCAATATAAGTTTATACGGAGCGATGGAGCCTTTGCTCCTGTGGAAACATTGAACTTTGACGGACCAGGCTCAAAGGAGGTAAGTACAACCTGGACAATAGGCAAAGATTATTCTGGTGGGATAGCTATTAAGATCATTTATCCACAGGATGTCGAATCCAATAAGGCTAATTTCAAGATTCAATGTAAGGCTGAGGCAAAGCCACAAGATTTGACAATAAAAATAATGAACTGTCCTCAGTCAGCAAAAGCAGGTCAGAACCTTGGTTCAGGCTTTCAAGTGACGGCCACAAACAGTGGAGATACTGCTGTTAAAGATATAGCGGTTGATATTGTTTTAAGGAAAGACCCCTCTTGTCCAAGCCCGGCTCCTTTTGCCGTTTATTCTCCTAATTATTCCAACGGAGTTCTTCTGAAAGGCGGTCGCGAGCATGTGTCCTTAAATCCAGGGCAGACGCTTAATGTGAAGCTGAACGGCACGAACACCATCCCCGCTGATACGCCAACAGGAAGCTATTACCTTTGCGCTGTTATAGACGCCGGCAATAAGGTAAAAGAGGCCAATGAAGGAAATAATTGTTCATGTTGTCGTTTAAAGATTGCGGGAGTGGAAACAAAGCCAGAAATAACTGGTTATAGGGAAGCATGTGGTAAAAAGGGGTCGAATGTAACCATACTAGGCAGGAATTTTGGTTCAAGAGAAGGGAAAGGCGTTGCCCTTGGTGGTCATGGAATACATGTAGATTTAACCGTAATTTCATGGAGCGATACTATTATCGTTGCTCAGATACCGGATGATCCAAGGATACAAGAAGGGCAGTGGTATTATACCGGAATTGAAAAAGCAGATCACTCAGAATGGCTGAGCAACATTAGTAAAAACATCACGATCTGCAAATAATTTTAACAAAAATAAGGACAGCGACCTTTTATGTTAAAGCGACAATCCGAATGGTCGCTGTCGTTATATGCTTTGGGCATGATTGTCAATAACAGGTATAAATTTTAAAACGAGGAGGTATTGAGAGATGAAAAAGGGAAGGATTTTTATTAGGAATTCTGGCTTTTTCTGGGATCTTAATTTTGAGGCTGGTGAATAATTAAAAAAGAAAGGAGGTGATGAAAGGTTTAGGCGAAGAACTTAATCGTAAGAAGTAAGTAGACCATAAAGGCTGAATTTAAAAAAAATATGAAGAATAACAAGTGAAAAAAGGAGGGAAATAAACATGAAAAGGGCTATGATTTTTGCAACATTTATCTTTATATTTCTTTTAGGAATAAATGGAGCCGATGCCCAGCCCCTGCCTGACCTAATCGTGACTAAAATAGAGTGTGCGCCACCCCAGAGCAAATTATCTATAACTATCGCTAACCAGAGTAACGTTCCATTGCCAAAGGGATGGAGGGCGGTTGCAGATGTCTTTTTTGATGGCAGAAAGACGGGGCATATTGACCTGGGAAGGCCAACCTCGGGCAGCATACAACCTGCAGGGGGAACAGCTAATTATCTTGCCGTGTTTGATATTGTAAAACCAGTAACAGTTAAAGTAGTCGCAGACCCAACGAATGACATAAAAGAATCTAATAAGACAAATAATACTAAAGTAGAGAAGCTTAAACCCTGTGGAAAGGTTGGGTTACCTGACCTTAAAGTAGTTCATACAGCAGCTCTACCTCCTGGCGACCTTAAGCCTGGTCAGGGTATTGAATTCAAGGTAACAGTGAAGAACATTGGTGAAGGAGTGGCTAAAGGAACTGTAAAGCCAGATGGGAGCACAACACCAGATGGTTATATGATAGACCTGAGTCTCTCTAAAGAGCCTATCAAGGATCCCGTTCGACCCCGTGTTTTCACACCTACATTTACAGAGGGCATGCTCCTGAAAGGAGGAAGGATATCCCGTACAGAAGATTTGGCTCCAGGAGCATCAAAAGAGTATACTGCTTCTGTTGAAATACCAAAGGACATAAAGCCTGGCAAGTACTGGATTGGAGTGTCAGTTGACCCATTTAACAAGGTAGCAGAGGGTCCGCCGACAGGAGAGTCGGATAATGCTGTTAACCACGGGGTAACAATTAAATAATGTATATAGGATAAATTGAATATCTACTATAGTTTTATGCTGACAGCCGGTTTGTTGCTGTATAAACTGGAAGGAGGTGATGACCAAATATTGAACCCAGAAGGTTCCTTAAGTATCAATATTAATTCTAAAAATCAAAAGGAGGTTTAGGGACATGAAAGTCAAAAGACAATTATTAATGATATTTGTTCTGATGGGAATTATTTCCCTTTCAGGCTATGTGGCGTTAAGTTATGCAGGAGCTTACCGTGTTAGTTTCATTGGAGAGTCACTAACTATGACACCAGCAGAAGCTAAGGATGGTACGTCTGTCACTTTCACTTTTAGCGTAAAGAATAATGGTGCAAGACTTTCAAACGTTCAAATTAGGATAGTTGAGCCTGCAGATTCAAGGGGACAGGGGACTGTTCTAAAGGATCTTACGGGTCAGGTTATTAATGCAGGAGTCAATACTTACAGGGTTACGGGAACCTTCCGCAATCCTGTTGATCCGAGTACGGGCAAGATAAAGGGCGTCGTAGTAGAGCTTTTAGACAGAAGCACATCTGTTTTACCAGCACCAGTGATAACCGGCTCTGGATACAGGCAATTTGAGCCTGCATCTTTTAAATTAGGGAAATATGCGCCTTTAATTTAAACAAGAAAAGACAGATAAGATATGTGTTCAAGTAAACAATAGGATAATATATGTAAACAGAACAGTGACCATTATTCGATCCACTGGCTGTGAAACAAAAAAATGGGGGAGGCATTGAATGTGCCTCCCCCATTTTTACTTTCATCCCATGACGTTTTCATATTGCAGATATGCATGGCATTATCATTTCGCAACTACAACTTGGCGAATAAAAATGTGAAAATACTAATATATTGTATGCTATAATTTTTAAAAATGGACGAGGTGAGGGCTCATTTATTCATCGAAGGAAGAGTACAGGGAGTCTTTTACAGGGCATTTACAAGAGACATTGCATATAATCTCGGCCTGAGAGGCTGGGTGAGAAATCTCCATGACGGCAGGGTTGAGGCAGTATTTGAGGGCAAAAAAGAGCTTGTCGATAAAGCCATTAAAGAATGTTATGCTGGGCCACCTGGTTCAAGTGTTACAAATTTAGAGGTAAAATGGGAAACATTCATAGGTGACCAGAAAGGATTTGTCGTAAGATATTAACCCGGATAATACAGCATTGTTCAAAAATTTATTTAACTTGATGAATTATTAAAAATATCTTTATTGGTTATATTCGTTAAAATATTCCAAAAACCATCAGTTAAAGGTACACTAAGGTATCAATCCCGATATATACCGGGATTCACAATCCTGACATGTGTCGGGACATTATCTTAATTGCATTATTTAGGTTAATTCTTTGGATGACTTTGAAAGGGAAAGAGATGGATGCTAAGAGAACTCAGAATCAAGAATCTTGCCATCATTGATGACCTGAGAGTCACATTTGAAGTTGGACTCAATGTTCTAACAGGTGAAACAGGTGCCGGGAAATCCATAATAGTGGATTCACTCAGCCTTGCCCTCGGCAGTAGGGCACAATCAGATTTAATCAGATCAGGGGAAAAGGAGGCAGTTGTTCAGGCATATTTTGAAATAGAAGGAGCTAACGAACTCCCTGATATTGGTATTGATATTTCTGATAGCCTTATCCTCAGGAGGTCTATTTCTGCTACAGGCAAGAGCAGGGCATACATAAATGATACGATGGTAAGCCTGCAGAGCCTTTCAGAGGTTGGCAAATCCCTTGTTGATATTCACGGGCAGCATGAACACCAGAGCCTCCTGTCTGTTGATAAGCATAGGTTATTTCTCGATTCATACGGTAAACTTCAGGAGGACAGAAGAAAAGTAGAATCCCTTTATAGAGAGGTTCAGGCACTTAAAAAGGAAGAGGCTGATTTAAAACAGAAGGTGAAAGAGAGAACGCACAGGCTTGACCTGCTGAGGTTTCAGATTAACGAAATAGATTCAGCCTCTCTGAAGGTTGGCGAGAAAGAAGATCTGATTGAGGATAGGGCAATTTTGTCAAATCTGAGCAGATTAATTGAACTTACAGAAACAGCCTATTCAATGATCTATAGTTCTGAGGGTTCATGCATTGAAAGGCTTTCATCTGTAATATCAAAAGCAAGAGAGATGTCATCCATAGACCATAGTGTATCTGATATTCTGAACGTGCTTGAGTCAGCCCTCCCGTTAATTGAGGATGCAGCCGCATCCCTCAGAGGATATAAAGAGAGATATGATATCGAACCTGAAAGGCTTGATAAAATTGAAGATAGGCTCGAATTAATCAAAAAGTTCGAGAGGAAATATGGTGAGGGGATCGATGCTATCATCAAATACAAAGATGAGGCAGAGAAAGAATTAAAAAACCTCGAGCTTACAGACGAAAGGCTCGATTCAATAGAGGCTGAACTCAAGGTAAAAGAAGAGGTGCTCCTTAGTGCTGCACTTTCTCTATCTGAAAAAAGAAAGAAGATAGCAAAGAGGGTAGAGGAGCTTGTTAAAATTGAACTAAGAGAGCTTGCATTTAATAATGCAGAGTTCATAATAGATATAAAGCATGAAGCCTTCTCCACACATGGCCTTGATAAAGTGGAATTTTTGTTTTCTGCAAACCCCGGAGAACCTCCAAAACCTCTTACAAAAATTGCATCGGGGGGGGAGCTTTCGAGAGTCATGCTCGCTTTAAAAAGCATACTTGCAGATTTTGATAGCATACCAGTTCTCATATTCGATGAGGTTGATGCAGGCATTGGAGGGAAGACCGCGGAATGTGTTGGTAAAAAACTCAAAAAGATATCGGATAAACATCAGGTGCTCTGTGCAACCCATCTTCCACAAATAGCATCTAAGGGAGATTACCATTTCAGGATAGAGAAAGGACAGAAAGATGAAAGGGCATGTGTAGGGGTAAAAAGGCTTAAAGATAAAGAAAGACTGGATGAGATAGCGCGGATGTTAAGTGGGAAAATAACAGAGGTCTCTCTGAAACATGCGAAAGAATTACTCGAGAGTGCTGTATGAAAGGTATGATCGTAATAGATGAAGAGCTATGTAAAGGGTGCACCTATTGTGTAGATGCATGCCCGCTATGTATTATAGTCATCAAAGATAGATTCAACAAAAAAGGTTTTTTCCCTGCGGCCCCAAAACATTTGAAAAAATGTACAGGCTGCAGCATGTGTGCACAGATGTGCCCTGAGATAGCAATAGAAGTCTATAGAGAAGAGGGATAAATATGTCAAAAAAATATGCAATAGGTATCGACCTGGGTGGTACAAATCTGAGGGTAGCTCTAGTTTCTAGAGACGGCCAGATCATAAGAAAGATAAAGACGCCAACATCTGAAGAAATATTAGACTCTATTTTTAAAGCAACAGGAGACCTTTTTTCTGATAACATTGAGGGGATAGGACTTGGCATAGCAGGGCTTGTCGCTAGAAAAAGCGGCAGGATATTGATTTCTCCAAATCTTCATATTGTAGAGAAGATTGACATTGTAAATGAAATAAAAGGAAAGTTCGGGGTGCCTGTGTTTATTGAGAATGATGCAAATGCTGCTGCACTCGGGGAAAAATGGGTTGGCGCGGGAAAGGACTTTTCAAACTTTGTTCTTTTCACCCTCGGCACAGGGATAGGTGGGGGGATAATTCATAGCAATAAACTTTTTAATGTCTCTGCAGAGGTCGGGCATATGACTATAAATACACATGGTGAAAAATGTCACTGTGGCAATACCGGATGTCTTGAATCTTTTGCATCTGCAAGGGCAATACTATCAAAAGCAGTCTCTATTCTTGAAAAAGGCAGAGAGAGTTTATTAAGGGAATACTGTGGTGGGAACTTCTACAAGCTTACAGCAGAAGATATCTACAAAGCAGCACTCGATGGCGATAGCTTTGCAAGGGAGTTACTGAGGGACGCAGGAAAGCATCTCGGTATCGGAATTGCAAATATTATTAACCTGATAAGTCCAGAGGCAATCATCCTCGCGGGTGGTCTTATAGGGGCCTGGGATATATATATCCAGGAGGCGATAAAAGAGGCTTCAAGGAGGGCATTTAAGGAACTGTTTGATACGGTAAAGATTATACCCTCTTCTCTCATGGATGATGCTGGGATTATTGGTTCGGCAGGGCTTGTTTTCCAGGTGTGATTTGATGACCAGTAAGATTTTAAGAAAATATCAAAAAAGGAGTCTCTTTGAGTGAAAAATAAAAAAAGACTTTTAAAGGAATATGCAGAGGCTATAATCACAGCCCTGATTCTTGCACTTGTGATAAGAGCTTACGTTATACAGGCGTTTAAGATACCATCCGGCTCGATGATTCCCACACTCCTAATAGGTGACCATATACTTGTTAATAAGTTCATATACGGTACAAAAATTCCTTTCACTGATAGACAGGTTTTAATATTCAAAAAACCAGGGAGAGGGGATATAATCGTTTTTAAATATCCTGAGAATCCTAAAAAAGATTTTATAAAAAGGGTTATTGCCACTGGAGGCGATGTTATTGAGGAGAGGGACAAAACAGTTTACGTGAACGGGAAGGCGGTTATAGAACCTTATACACAACATTCTGACAGCGGTATCAAACAGGGGAATGATCCGAGAGATAACTTCAGGCCGTTAACCGTGCCAAAAGGTAAGGTATTTGTGATGGGGGATAACCGCGATCAGAGTTATGACAGCAGGTACTGGGGGTTTGTTGATTTAAAAGAGATAAAGGGCAAAGCACTTATTATATACTGGTCCTGGGATCCTGATAATTGGAGCAGGTTTAACAGGATTGGGAGGTTAATAAAATGAAAAAAATAAAAGTGCTTAATAATGAAAATG
This sequence comes from Thermodesulfovibrionia bacterium, assembly GCA_041478735.1. Lineage (GTDB taxonomy): Bacteria > Nitrospirota > Thermodesulfovibrionia > Thermodesulfovibrionales > SM23-35 > JBGOWS01. Next base: position 10,392 of record JBGOWS010000040.1, read on the forward strand.
GGTTCATCAAGTTTATTTTTATCATGTTGGTACTTGCATCTCTTGTGTGTGCAGGTCTAAAGTTTGGAATGCCTTACTACAGGTATTCAGCCTTCAAGTCTGATACAAAAGAGCTTGCAAGAATCAGTATTGGAGACACTGAAAAGACAAGGGCACAGATTTTTGAGAGGGCTCAGGAACTCAAGCTTCCCCTTGAAGAGAATGATATAAAGGTTACAAAGACAGTTAGAGGAGTTCGGGTACAAGCATCATGGCCAGAAACAGTCGATCTGCTTGGGTTATACCAGAAAAAATTTAATTTCGCTGTGGATGAAGAGGAGTGATTTGTTTACTGGCTTGATACTTGAGATGGGTGAAATATTGTCTGTTAAAAGGCGCAGTGGAGGTGCAATATTATCGCTCAAATCAAAGGAGGTAGCAGCCTCTGCAAAACAGGGAGATAGTATCTCTGTAAATGGCGTGTGTCTTACTGTTATAAACACAAATAATAATATACTCTCCTTTGACCTCTCTGAGGAAACCCTGAGGAGTGCTAACCTTGGTAGCCTTAAAACAGGGGATGCCGTTAACCTCGAGCCCTCATTGAGTTTTGATTCAAAAATCGGGGGTCATTTTGTAACAGGCCACGTTGATGCAGCAGGGAAGATTCGCTCAAAGGCAAACATCGGCGATATGATGAAAGTTGAGATTGAAGCGCCGGTAAACGTAATAAATTTTCTTGTTGAGAAAGGCTCAGTCGCTGTAGATGGAATAAGCCTGACAGTTGTTGATATACTAAAAAATAGTTTTACAGTAATGATAATCCCACACACAGCGAAGCTTACGACAATTGGATTTAAAGGTCCTGGTGATACGGTAAACATAGAGGCAGATATCTTAGGGAAATACGTTGCAAGATTTCTGAACAAAGAAGGGAATAGAGATTCAAGCTTTATGAAGACCCTGATGGAAGAAGGATATATTTAACCTAAATGATACAGACATTGCTCAAAAATTTATTTAACTTGATGGTTTTATTGAAAGTATTTTTATTCGTTATAGCCGCTCAAATATATCAACAACCATTAATTAGAGGTACACTAAGGTATCAAAAAATATTTTTTTTCACAACGTCCGCATCATTTATATAAAAGGGAGTAAATTGCATGGAAAAGTATAAATTCAATACGATTGATGAAGCCATAGATGATATAGCAAAAGGCAAAATGGTCATCCTTGTTGATGATGAAGACAGAGAAAATGAAGGCGACCTCTTTATGGCAGCAGAAAAGGTAACACCGGAAGCAATAAATTTTATGGCACGGCATGGGAGGGGGCTTATATGTCTTTCGCTTGTGCAAGAACGTGTAGAAGAACTAAAACTTTCCATGATGACGGATGACAACACCTCATCTTTTGGCACTGCTTTTACGGTATCAATAGAGGCAAAAAAGGGTGTCACAACGGGTATCTCAGCAGCAGACAGGGCAAAAACCATACAGACCGCTATTGACCCAAAAACAAGACCAGAAGACCTTGCAAGACCCGGTCATGTCTTTCCCCTGAAAGCAAGGCCAGGAGGTGTGCTCCAGAGAGCGGGACAGACAGAAGGCTCTGTTGATTTAGCAAGGCTTGCAGGGCTTTATCCCGCAGGTGTTATCTGTGAAATAATGAACGAGGACGGCACAATGGCAAGGGTTCCCGAGCTTATGGAGTTTGCAAAAAAACACAATCTCAAGATAGTCACAATAAAGGACCTTATAAAATACAGGATGAGGACAGAGTCATTTGTAAAAAGGCTTGCAACTGTAAAACTACCAACCAAGTACGGTAAAGAATTTACTGCTATTGCCTATACAAATGATATAGATAACAATGTCCATATCGCCCTTGTCAAGGGTGAGATAAAACCGGGAGACGAAATCCTTGTCAGGGTCCATTCACAATGTCTTACAGGAGATATTTTTGGTTCAGAGAGATGCGACTGCGGAGAGCAGCTACACAAAGCAATGGAGATGGTTAAAAAAGAAGGT
>JBGOWS010000268.1:0-3256 GCA_041478735.1 Thermodesulfovibrionia bacterium
TATCATTGAAGGGTGGTGGGAGAGGGCTCAAACTACAGAATTTTCCGGCAGTAACGCCCTTGTGCTTTGTCCTGAGGACTTACTCTTTCATCTCTGCCTTCATTTTTTTAAACACCGTTTTTATAGTCAAAGGGGAGGTTTTAGTGGAGGGTTCAATAGCAAAGGTGCACTTATACAGTTATGTGATATTTCTCAAACTATCAAACACTATAGAGATGAGATGAATTGGGTAGAGCTTATGTACAAAGCTGAGAGATACGGAATAGAGGGCCTTGTTTATACGACTCTTTCCATTTTAAGGGAAATCATTGGTAACCATGATGATATTTTTCATCATGTGAGCGGATTCCCATCAGAGGGTTTAGATAAAGAATTATTACGGCTTATTCATAAAAGAATTTTTATCAGGGAAGATGATCTTGCCTCTATTCCTGACCCCATCATTCAATCACAGGTAGCTCATACATTTCAGGAAAAGGTAAAGATCCTCCTGAAATACGTATTTCCTAATCCGGAAGCTATCTCTAAAAGATATTCTGTCCCCTTGTCCTCTAAGAGGCTTTATCTATATTACTTAATTCGCCCATTCAGTCTCCTTATAAGATATAGAAAGACAATATTTCAGATTCCACGTATTAAAGAAGAGGTAATCCTTAAGAGGTGGATAAGTACAAAAGATGAAAAATTTAGAAAGAATAAGACTCCTCTATCTCTTTAAGAAGTGCATCGAGCAGTTCGTCTTCTTTGACTGTTTTTGCTATTTTACCTTTTTTAAAAAGAATCCCTCTGCCCCTTCCACCTGCTATCCCGAAATCAGCTTCCCTTGCCTCTCCAGGCCCGTTCACCACACACCCCATAACAGCGATTGTCATTGGTTTGTCTATGTCTCTCATCCTCTTTTCAACCTTTGCTGCAAGTCCTTTCAGGTCAATCTTGCACCTACCACAGGTGGGGCAGGATATAATATCCACACCTCTCTTTCTCAGGCCGAGTGACCTGAGTATCCCGTAGGCAACACGCACCTCTTCTTCTGGCTCTGCAGTAAGGGATACCCTGATAGTATCCCCTATCCCTTCAGAAAGTAATATGCCAAGTCCGACCGAGCTTTTCACTACCCCCCGTGATGGAGGGCCAGCTTCTGACACTCCTATATGGAGGGGATAATTGTATCTTTCAGAAAATAATCTGTATGCCTCGATTGTTTTCAGCACCTCTGATGCTTTCAACGATACCTTAATATTTGTAAAACTAAGTTCTTCGAGTATCTCTATATGCCTTCCTGCACTTTCAACAAGTGCCTCTGGTTTTGGATATCCATATTTTCTGAGAAGTTCTTTCTCGAGTGAGCCAGCATTTACACCTACCCGTATAGGTATTCCTCTTTCTTTGGCAGCAGTAACAACCTCTTTTATCTTCCATTTTGCACCTATATTTCCCGGGTTTATCCTCAGGCCATCAGCTCCTTCTCTTATTGCTTCAAGTGCAAGTCTCCAGTCAAAGTGGATATCAGCTATCATAGGTATGCTGATAGATTTTTTGATTTTACCGAAGGCCTTTACAGCATTCATGTCAGGCACTGCAAGCCGTATTATTTCACATCCCAAGGCCTCGAGGGATTTAATCTGTTTTGTAGTTGACTTTATATCTGCTGAGTCTGTCTTCGTCATGGACTGAACAGCGATCGGATTCTCTCCTCCAATAGGCACTTCCCCCACATAAATTGTTTTTGTCTTTTTACGAGCTTCCATTCTTCCCCGTGCCTTCTTGAGTTTTGGTCCCCTTATTATTCTCTATCTCTATCTCTATCTCTATCTCTATCTCTAACTGTTTTTTTTCTCTGTATACCTTTACAGCAGCCTGATGCTCTTCTGCTGTAACAGAAAATTGATGTGTGCCGTCATTATTTGACACAAAATATACATATGGCACATCTGCAGGATAGAGCGCTGCAAGAATTGATTTAATACCAGGAGAGGCGATTGGCCCTGGTGGAAGGCCTTTAATGACATAGGTGTTATAAGGGTTTTTTATTCGCAGGTCTTTTGCTGTTATTTTTTCTTTAGAGCTCTTTATACCATAGATAGCGGTAGGGTCTGCCTGAAGCAAAATTCCTTTCCTGAGCCTGTTGTGATATACGGCAGAGATCAAAGGCCTCTCTTCATCTGTTACAGCCTCTTTTTCGACGATCGATGCGAGGGTTAGTACCTCCCTTTCTGATAGACCAAGCTCTGATGCCCTTACCCTCAGTTCACCTGAATATTTTTCTCTCATCTTGTTTATCATCATACCTAGCGCATCTTCTGAGTCCATCCCCTTTGGGATTTTATATGTATCGGGGAAGAGATAGCCCTCGAAAGTCGGGGCATCGATATCATAGAAAGCGAGAAAGTCTTTATCCGACGAAAGCTTCATAAAATTTTCTTTATCAAAAATGCCTTTTTCTGAAAGTTTTTCTCCTGTCTCCCTGAGTGAATCCCCTTCTAAAATAGTTATCTCATATTCTATTATCTGCCCCTTCCTCAGCATTCTGAAGATATCAAAGGGACTCAGCAACCCGGTGAAAGAATAATATCCAGCCCTTATCTTCCTATCCAGACCGCTTATGATGCCAATAAAGAGAAAAAGCCTTTTGTCGCGTGTAAGTCTTTCTTGCGAAAGGATTTCAACCGCCTGCCTGAAGGTAGCACCTTCTGGTATTTCAATCTCTATATTTTTATTGCCGATTGGAAGTGGAACCAGAAGTTCTACTGTTATATAAATCCCGCATAAAAATATAATGCCGGCTAATATAAAAATGATATTTTTTTTCATTATTTTTAGGATGCCAGAATAAATGCAAAAATGTAAACCCCGTTAGAAAGTCTACCTAAATGTTGCAAAAATTGTTTTTGATACGGGCGGCTGATGTGCTGGAAAAGTCCTGCCACCGACACCGCAAAGCCCTCTAACGAGGCCAGCCAGCCTTCTTGTAAAATGCACTTACCGTTAAAATTGCAACCATGTGAATTATAATGAAAGCTTGTCGGTTTGCAGGGGTTTTTCGGCATATCTGTCTCCATTGTTATGCAACATTAAGGTCTACAAATGATCGCCTTTTTTTTCTAACGGGGTAAAGGAAGAAGAAAAAGAAAGCGGGAAATGCCCCGCTTTCTTGAAAATCTTTATTTTTCCGAAACTTAGTACATGCCGCCCATTCCGCCGCCGCCTGGCATTGCAGGCATCTCAGGTTTCTCCTCAGGAATATCTGTAACCATCA
>JBGOWS010000169.1:0-5066 GCA_041478735.1 Thermodesulfovibrionia bacterium
CACCTTTGCACCTACTGCCCTAATGTCTTTGACAGGAGAAGAAATGAGACTCAGTATGATATCTATATCATGTATCATGAGATCGAGTGTGACATCAACATCTGTTCCTCTCCCGAGAAATGGGGAGAGTCTTTCTGACTCAATAAAGAGCGGTTTTTTAATCATCTCAGAGGCAGCAAGCACGGCTGGGTTATATCTTTCAAGATGACCTACCTCAATAATGCACCCCCTCTTCTCTGACGCGGTAATAAGTTTATCAGCCTCTTTGACAGTTAAAGTTATTGGCTTCTCTATAAGGATATCCTTACCTGCCTTGAGGCAATCGAGGGCAATACAATAGTGGGATGTTGTAGGTGTTACAATACTAAGGGCATCAACCTTATGGAGGAGATCTTTATAGTTAGTATATGACTCACACCCATATTTATCTGCAAAAGCATCAGCCTTTTTTTTAACAATGTCGACAACAGCGGTAAGTTCTGTGTCTTCAATCTCATGGTAAATCCGAGCATGGTGCTGACCCAGATATCCAACCCCTATAACTCCTACCCTGACAGCCAAAAATCCTCCTAATTTTATATACCCCTCACCTTAACCCTCTCCCACAAGGGGAGAGGGCAAATAATAGAAAATCTCCCCTACCCGAAGGGAACCTCTCTATCATCTCCCCTCCCTTGACGGTCTACGACTCGCAGAGGAGGGGTTGGGGAGGGTGATTATTTAATTATTTATTTATTTCACTAAAGGGAGTTACTAACCTTCTTTACTTCTTCAAGTTTTTTCAATGCCCTGCCCGAATCTACTGCATCTGTTGCAATGTCAAAAGCTGTCTCGGAATCCCCTGTCTTTCCTGCAACCACAATAGCAACAGCCGAGTTCATCAGGACTATATCTCGCCTCGGTCCTTCTTCCCCACTAAGGATGGAAAGGGTGATGGCTGCGTTAGCTTCTCTGCTGCCACCGTGGATATTTTCAATTTTGCTTCTCATGATGCCGAAATCCTCTGGCCTGATATAGAAGTTTTCAGTCTTCCCGTCTTTAAATCTTGAAACCCTTGTTCTGCCGGAAATGCTTACCTCATCGAGTCCGTCCTCGCCGTGGACAACCATTGCATCAACTACACCAAGATTTCCAAGAACCATCGCAAGTATATCAGTAAGTCCATTAGCGAATACACCCAATATTTGCCTTTTTGCACCAGCAGGATTTGTTATCGGGCCGAGTATATTAAATATAGTCCTAACGCCCATCTCCCGCCGTGGGCCAATAGCATATTTCATTGCAGGGTGGAATAAAGGTGCAAAAAGAAAGCCAAAACCTGTCTCGAATAGACATTTTTCTACCTTCTCAGGCGGCAAATCTATCTTCACCCCCAGGGCCTCAAGCACATCAGCACTCCCGGACTGACTTGAGACAGAACGATTCCCATGTTTTGCAACAGGTATACCTGCCCCTACAACCACAAGGGCTGTCGTCGTTGAGATATTAAATGTATGTGACATGTCACCACCGGTGCCACATGTGTCGAGGACTCCATCAGGTGCCTTGATAGTTGTTGCCTTTTCCCTCATAATCCTTGCAGCCCCTGTTATCTCCTCGACAGTTTCACCTTTGATCCTTAAGGCTGCAAGTAATGCTCCAATCTGGGCATCTGTGGCCTTCCCTTCCATTATCTCGTTCATACACTCGGCCATCTCGACCTCTGAAAGGTTTATATTGCTGACAAGCATGTTTATCGCCTCTTTAATCATAATCGTTTATTTCACCTGAAAATACTGCTTACATCTGTCATGCTGAACCCTGAAAGTGTTATCCTGATCCGCCTTAGGCGGTCGGGTCAGAATCTCTTCAGGGCAGGCTTGTTTCAGTCCCGAACAAATTTCGGGGAGCCCCTGAAATAATTTCAGGGTGACAAAATGTAACTTTTTTTCATTCTCCTTTGTGCCAATGGTCGTCATAAACTTTTTATTTTAGTCTCAAAAAGTTTCTCAACAGGTCTTTGCCGACCTTTGTTAGTATTGATTCAGGATGGAATTGAACACCTTCAACAATAAACTCCTTATGCCTTACGCCCATTATCTCACCAATGTCCGTCCAAGCAGTTATCTCAAGACAACCAGGGAGGGTCTCCTTCTTTATCACAAGGGAGTGATATCTTGTTGCCTCAAACGGATTTGGAAGACCTTCGAATATTGTTTTTCCATCATGGTTTATCACGGATGTTTTTCCATGCATGAGCCGTTGAGCCCTTACTATTTCCCCTCCAAATGCTGCACCTATGGCTTGATGACCAAGGCATACACCAAGAAGTGGAACCCTGCCAGAAAAATGTTTTATCAATTCTACAGAAACACCAGCCTCCTTTGGTGTGCATGGGCCAGGTGAGATTACAATCCTTTCGGGTTTCAACCGTTCTATCTCATGAATTGTAATTTTGTCATTTCTGAAGACCTTTATATCCTCACCAATCTCTCCAAGGTACTGGACGAGATTATAGGTAAACGAATCGTAATTATCGATCATCAATAACATAGAAGTTAAAAGTTAGAAGTTAAGAGTTAAAAGTCAAGGACAACTCTTAATTGAGGCCTTTTCTCCTTTCTTTCGAAGTTTTTACAATAGCTGAGAGAATATTCTTTAAATTTTCTGATTCATTTAAAATATCTTTTACATCTATGTCTTTCATCATTCCTGCATCACATACTAATCTTAACCAGTAGTTTGTTTCTCTTGCTTCTTTTAAAGCAATGTTCATTTAAAATATAAAGTCATCTTTACTAAAAGCACCCGTTGCCTCTTCAACATTTGCACCAATTGATGTTCCTGATTTTACTAATTGTCTTCCAAGTACAAATCCTGCTGTATCTTTTGGTAAATTTCTAACAAGCTTGATTATATCGATTGCAAATTCGTAAACCCTTTCCTTTATTTTTTTATTGTCTTTTATCAACTTTTAACTTTTCACTTTCAACTTTTAACTTAGCTCTCTTTCAGCCATATCTACTGCCCTCATCATACCCATTGCCTTATTCACCGTCTCCATATATTCCACCTCAGGAACTGAGTCAGCAACAATCCCTGCACCTGCCTGAACATATACCTTGTTATCTTTTATTATAAGTGTTCTAATTGTAATACAGGTATCCATATTCCCTGAATAACTGATGTATCCGACAGCACCTGCATACAACCCCCTCTTTACTGGTTCAAGTTCTTCTATTATCTCCATTGCTCTCACCTTTGGGGCTCCGGTCACTGTGCCAGCAGGGAAACACGCCCTTAATACATCGAAGGCATCCAGCCCTTTCTTTAGACTACCCTCTACATTCGAGACGAGATGCATAACATGACTATACCGCTCAACATTCATCAACTCTGTAACCTTCACAGAACCTATTTCTGCAACCCTTCCGACGTCGTTTCTTCCAAGGTCAACGAGCATTATATGTTCTGCTATCTCTTTAGGGTCTTTTTTAAGTTCTTCCTCAAGGGCCTTATCCTCTTCCTCCGTCTCTCCCCTCTTCCGGGTACCTGCAATAGGTCTTAAGATTATCTTTTTGCCTTCAAGCCTGACCAATATTTCAGGGGATGAGCCGACAATCTTTACGTCACCAGTGTCAATATAATACATATATGGAGAGGGATTAATAACACGCAAAGCCCTGTATACATGAAATGGCTCTATGTCAAACTCACGGTCAAACCTCTGTGACAGAACAACCTGAACCACATCTCCTGACATTATATAATTCTTCGCCTTAAGTACCGCATCCTCAAATGCCTCTTTTGTAGCAAACGATGATGAATACCCATAAAGTGATTGACCCTCCGACTGGCGAGAGGCGAATGATAAATTGGCAATCCCCCTATGCCCCCCTTTAGTAAAGGTGGGTGAGGGGGGATTTGGCTTTTGACTCCTGAGTTCTGACTTTCTTAGTTTTTCTATAATATCTTCTATTTTCCCCTCCGCCTCTCTGTATGCCTCTTCAGGAGATTTGTTATTAATATGTGCATTCGAGACAACCTTTATCTTTCCTTTAAGGTTGTCAAATATAATCACTGTGTCTGTGACCATAAGAAACATGTCAGGAAGTTCAAGTTCTGGCTTATTCTCATCAGGAATGCACTCAAGAAATCTAACCATGTCGTAGCCTATATAGCCGACAAGACCACCATAAAACCTCGGAAGGCCTTCAACATCGACTGGATTGTACGTGGCAATTTCTCTTTTTATAACATCAAGGGGATTCTCTACCTCGAATATTTTGGTACCCATTACATTATCTTTTATCTCTATTTTTTTATCCCAGCTTCTTATGACCCTTGAAGGTTTTGAACCGAGGAAGGAATATCTTGCCCATTTCTCGCCTCCAACTACACTCTCAAAAAGAAAAGAGGGCAAATCTCCGAGCTTCAAGAAAGCTGACACTGGTGTCTCTGTATCAGCAAGTATTTCTCTGTAGACAGGGATAAGATTCCCCTTTGATGAAATAGACTTGAACCTTTCTAAGTCAGGATAAAGCATATTGACAAAATCTACCCTTTTTATTAGTAATTCTGATATCATTCATTATAGCTTATCATCAAATTATAAGTTAAGAGCCATAAGTTATATAAGAACTTTTAGCTTTTAATTGCGGGTGTAGCTCAGCTGGTAGAGCACAACCTTGCCAAGGTTGGGGTCACGGGTTCGAATCCCGCCACCCGCTCCATCTAACTTCGGTAGTAAGTAGTAGGCAGTAAGCAGTATGCAGAAAGTACTTTTTCCTTGAAAAGAAGTTTCTGAAAACTCCTTACTGCTTACTCTTTACTGTTCACTTTACATGGCGGCGTACCCAAGTGGCTAAGGGGGAGGTCTGCAAAACCTTTATTCAGCGGTTCAAATCCGCTCGCCGCCTCCAATATGTGAAAGTCCACCACCATCTCTTATTGATTCGAGAAGTGTGAAGTCAAGTTTCCTATTCTCAAAATATTCTTTCTCGAGCATCTCTATATAAAATCTGTCAAGGCCGCTGTTATTTAGAAAATCTTCTCTCAATGCAGTATCCTTATTCTGTATTATCACC
>JBGOWS010000096.1:0-7497 GCA_041478735.1 Thermodesulfovibrionia bacterium
AAAAAGTCAGTCAAAAGCTGAAAAGCTCTCAGAACTAACTGCAGAGAACGAGAAACTCAAGAAAAGGCTTAATGAGCTGAAAGAACAACTGCCTGAAGAGAAAGAGGTCTCCAGTTTGCTAAAACAGGTTTCAGACCTCTGTATAAAGTCAGGACTTCAGATATCACTCTGGAAGCCAGAACAGAAGAGGGCCCATTCAAGCGGAATAGTTTATGAGATTCCAGTAAAGGTTGAGCTAACAGGCAGCTACCATAACCTTGGTTATTTCTTCAGCAGTCTGACAAAGCTTAACAGGATAGTAAACCTTTCTGACATAAAACTCGGCGACCCGAAGCCGGAAAAAGAGAATGCTATACTCAGGGTATCATTTACTGCCACGACATTTTCAGCAATCCCTGAAGGAGAAATAGCCCAAAAACCAGGTACGGGAACATGAGGATGAAATTTATCACCCTCCCCTTAATCCCCTCCCATCAAGGGAGGGGGAGAAATTTGGTGACTCCCATCAAGGGAGAAGAGATTCCCATAAACATTCCCTCTCCCCTTGTGGGAGAGGGATAGGGTGAGGGGTATTTTCAGATGAAGAAAATAATATACCTTTTCATAATTATGTTTTTGTTATTGTCTTTTGGAGGCTGTAAAAAGGAACAGCCTGTTGTGGAAAAGCCGATGGCTGAAAAGGTTAAATCCACAGAAGTTAAAGCAGGTACAAAAGAATCGGAAGAGGTCAGAGATGTCGCCAGGGAAGAATATTTATATGACTCAAAAGGAAGAAGGGATCCTTTCCTGTCTCTTGTGGCAGAAACAAAACAAAAGCCCGGCAGGAAAAAAGGGGTGACCCCTATCGAAAGTTTTGGTGTGGAAGAAATAAATCTGTTAGCAATAGCGTGGGAAAAAAACAAATATTATGCCCTCATAATGCTGCCTGATGGAAAGTCCTATACGATTACAGAAGGGATGACATTAGGACTGCAAGGCGGCAAGGTGCAGAAGGTAACAAAAGATATGGTAATTATCAGGGAGAATATTAAAGATTATAAGGGTGTTATCGTACCAAAAGATACAGTATTGAAACTCCATAAGGGGGAGGAAGGATGAAGAAGAATATTTTATATTATTTATTTATGAGGATCTTGCAAAAGTATCAAATGGGCACCCTCCCCAACCCCTCCCGTCCCCGGCCTCGCTCCGCGAAGCGGGGCGGGCAAGGGAGGGGCTTATTTATCAACCCTCTCCCCTGGCGGGAGAGGGCAAGGGTGAGGGGGTTAATGGACTTTTGCAAGAGCCTCTTACTATTATGCTCTCTGCTAATTGCTTTTTGGGGGTGTGGGTGTGCAACAGCCACAACAAGTACTGTTAAAGAGTCCTTGGCGCCCCAGGAAGCCACTTTAATAACCGGTATAGACATTCAGGACTATACAGTTACTATAACGGCTAACAAGCCATTTATTTACACCATATATAGACCTATAGATCCTTTTAAAATGACCATAGAACTCCCTGGTGTAAGTATTGGGACCTTTAATAACAGGATTGTCTCTGACAAGGCAGGCATAACAGAGATAGTTTCTTACCAGATTGAATCGCCATCTGTTATGGCAAAGATCGAGATGTTGCTCCCGGCGCCATCCATAGTTGAACCGGGATATAAAGACAATGTGCTGATAATCAGAATAAAAGAAGAACTACCAAAGAAGATATCAGAGGCGATGAAGGGTGAAGGGATACCGGAGAAAGAAGGCGTAGCAGAAGCTGCTCCAGCCATGCAGGAACCACTTCCAGAGGCTACAGAGATTTCCAGCATCACATTTGAAAGGTCTGCAGGCGTTGTAAAGGTTTTGATTAAAGGTAATGGTTCGATGACACCTAATGTTTTTCCCTTAGATGACCGCATTGTAATAGATGTTCCTGATGTGGTTTTGAGTGCCACACTCCCATCTGTGGTAGTATCACCTGTGAAAGGAATACGTTCAGGAAAACATGAGGATAAGGTCAGACTTGTCCTCGATCTTAAAGAAAAGACAAATTTTGACGTTGCAGCAGTCGGGGGCTCTATTGTAATCGCCTTACAGAGAACGGAAAAGGAGACTCCTGCAGCAGCGCCTATAGCCCAGATGTCCGATGATCGGAGATCCGCTGAGGCGGAAAAGACTGAGACCGCAACAAAGGTTATAGAGGTAAAGGAACCAGAGGCTCTTGTAGAAGGTAAATATACAGGTAAGAAGTTATCCCTCGATTTTCAAGATGCCGATATAGGTCCGATATTCAGGTTACTTGCTGACATAAGTGGTTACAATATAGTCGTGAGTCCTGAGGTCAAGGGTAAATTAACAATGAAATTGATTAATGTGCCATGGGATCAGGCAATGGACTTAATACTTAAAACCTTCAGCCTCGGGAAGGATATAGAAGGGAACATTATAAGGATTGCGCCAACTAGTGTTTTTGTCAGGGAAAATGACGATGCGCAAAAAACAGCAAAGTCAAAAAAAGAAGCAGAAGTAGAATTGTCACCACTTGAAAGAAAAACATATCACATAGTGTATGCAAATGCAGAAGATGTTAAATTTAAGTTATTAGGTCAAAAAATATCGTCAAAATATGACGATACAACAAAAACAACAGAATATACATATTCATATGACGAAAAGCAGAGAATACTCTCACCGAGGGGGAGTGCAGTTGCAGATAGAGTATCAAATATACTTACAGTTTCTGATGTACCAATTAAAATGGCTCAAGTTGATGATTTTATTAAGGAAATTGATCAACCCACGATGCAGGTAATGATAGAGGCAAGGATTGTTGAGGTTAACACAAACTTAGAAACGGATTTGGGGATACAGTGGGGAGGTTTCCTTAAGCCTACCAATGCCTTATCTTCCTTGGGTGGATTTTCAGGGCTGAACCCTGGGCCATTCACAGGAGAAAATTTTCTTGTTGACTTTCCAGGAGGTGCAGGCGCAGGCTCTGGTGGCGGATTTACCTTTGGGATCCTGAACCCTGCAAAGACCATGGGACTTGACCTTCAGCTTTCCGCAGTTGAAACACTCGGAAAGGGTAAGGTTATTACAAATCCAAGGATACTGACCATGGACAGACAAGAGGCAAAAATTATGCAGGGTAAGAGCATCCCTGTTCGTAAACTGACAACAGAAGGCACTGTATCCACAGAATTTAAGGATGTAGTCATGGAGTTGACTGTAACTCCAGCTATAACACGAGAAAAAACTATAGATTTAAAAATCAAAATTAAGAAAGAGGAACTTGACGCTACTGTGCCATCAATAGAAGGTGTGCCGGGGACTGATAAAAAAGAAGCGTATACCAATGTCAGAATACAAGACGGAGAGACTATAGTTATTGGCGGACTATATAAAATAATTACTTCGGACACAGATACAGGAGTTCCAGGCTTAATGAGAATCCCGATTCTGAAATGGCTTTTTAAGAAGAATTTACAAAAAACGAGTACCTCCGAGCTCTTAATATTCATTACACCGCGCATTGTTATTACAGAGAGAAAAACATAAGGAATCAGTGACTACAAGCGAACTTTTAATGTTTATTACACCAAGGATTATACAGAAACCTTGAATTTAGAAAACATATGGAGGACGGAATGCATAGAAAAAAGTCGCTCTTTAAAATTTTGCTTTTACTTACACTACTCGGAGCATCTGTTTTTTTTATGAGTAGCTGTGGTGGTGGCTCTGTAAGCGCCCCACCTGGTGCGACAATCACCATAAATCCCGCAACGCTTTCAGTAACAGATGGAACTACCGAACCAACATGGCATACCCAACCTTTTACGATTTATGTCAAAAACTCTAAAGGTGATCCTCTCGGGGATACGGAGATTTGGATTTCATTTATATGGGCAGTCCCGGATGTTTTTAGTGCAGTACAACTATATGATGGCAATACGCCGGTGAATTCCCCATTTAAGGCAAAGACTGATGACTTTGGTGTCTATCAACTTCGTTTCGATTATCAGTTAGGAGTAGGTTCATATACGGGTAACTTAGAGGTCCGATCAGGTTCCGCCTTCGGAAGTGCATCGTTTGATGTTTCAGGCGGGGGTGGGGTATGAAGAGGATTATGATGAGTCGTTATTTATTATTGCTAATTTTTATAGCCTTCTGTTCATGCGGAGGAGATACTAGCAGTAGCCTGCCGCAAGGGGTTGGAGGAGGTGGTGGAGGAGGTACAGTTGCCACCGCCAGCATAACCCTAACAGCCAATCCGTCCTCTTTAACAGTCTTAGGGACATCAAGCATTACTGCAACAGTTCTCGATAGCACAGGCACAAATGTGCCGGATGGGACCGTCGTTACTTTCACCCTGAATGATTCAACCCTGGGAACTATAACGCCGCGGGCAACCACATACAATGGAACTGTTTCCGCAACCTTTACTGCCGCAAATAAACCAGGCACAGCTATTATTACAGGAACCTCTGGTAGTGCTACTGACACCGTAAATATAGCTATTGCTGCGGCTGCTACAGGAAGCATAGAATTTGTATCTGCTACCCCTCAGGTTATCGGAATACAGGGGTCGGGTCAGACAGAAACATCTACTGTAAAATTTCTTGTAAAGGACATAAATGGAAACCCTGTTGTTGACGGCACTCCTGTGAGTTTTACAATGCGCGGGCCGAGTGGTGGAAGACTGCCGGCAGATGGTGGAGAATATATTGGTGCGATAGATTCTACACCTACACAGGCAAGTGCCTCAACAGTAAATGGGTATGCAAATGTTATCCTCCATAGTGGCAGGGTTGCAGGCCCAGTTTTAATTACTGCTACTGTGACAGGAACCACAATGTCTTCTTCTTCAACACCGATATCCATTGGTGGTGGAGTTCCGTCTGCGACTCATTTTACAGTTGCAACAGATAAATTTAATTTGCCAGGACTTGCCTTTGCAAACAAACAAGCCAATATATCTGTCTATCTCGCAGACAGGTTTGGTAATTATAATGTCTTAACTGGCACATCTGTATCTTTCTATGCAGAGGCGGGTGCGATAGACAGAAATGATATAACCGACTCTAATGGCAGTACATCAGTTGTGTATAGGACTCAGAATCCAATTCCAGCAGATGTTGCTCCGGAGGCGTGGGAAACTGCATTACAGGCTTATGTACTGGCAACATATGGGATATCAACAACCCGTCATCCGAGGGATGGATGGGCAACCATTTTGGTAAGTCTTAGAGGCGAAGAAGCATTTTCAGATGCAAATGGTAATGGCATATATGATGTTGGCGAGTCCTTTATAGATACCTCCCAGGAGGCCTTTATAGATAATAATGATAATGGTTCCCGGGATGACGGAAGTGCCGATCCATTTGAGATATATATTGATGATAATGGCAATAACAGTTATGACGGAGCCAATGGTGTATGGGATCCTGATAAGACAATATTTAAGGATATTAAGTTATTGATAACAGGTGGACCTTCTTATATTGAGTTAGACCCTTCAAGCTTTGATATCTCTAATGGTGGAAGTCAAGGTTTTACCATCCTTGTCTCTGATGTAAACCTTAATCCCTTGTCTCCCGGCTCAAAAGTCACTATCTCGGTAGATGAAGGTAAACTCTCAGGTGTAACTTCATATACCTTTCCGTCTGTGTTTATGGCAGGACCTGTAGAACTTTCATTCAGCATTTCTGATTCAAGTGCTACAGATACTGATCCCCCTAAACCAGCCACAATCAAAATAACTGTTACATGGGAAGGAGTTGAATATACTCGAACACTTTCTGGAACTATAGATTGATCGAGTTACACGGGGCAACTATATAAATTGGACAAAAAAGGGCGGCTTTAGCCCGCCCTTTTTTGTTGCGTCTCTTTTTGAATCCCCTTTCTGTATCTATTGGCCTAAGGAGAATCTAATGAAACCTTGTTTATAAAATCCGGTTAATAAACTTGACAGACCTGGAAAATTTCCAATAGACTAAATTTTTAAGGTAAATATTTTTTGGCGGGGGATATTTGTTGAAATCAGGCCTTCTCACAAAAAGAAACATCTTTTATCTGAATATTGTAATGGGTATAGTTCTTATTCTTTCATCCCTTTTCCTTATGCGGGATGTTATCTCTAATTATTTCGAAAAAGAAAAAACCCTGAAGGATGATATCCCAGCGTCAACAGGTTTGTATGCCAGCCAGCGAAAGATGCAACTTGCAGAGTATTCTTCAATACTTAAGAATAACCCTTTTGGTTTCCCTGGAGGTGAGATAAGGCAACTAACCGCATCGGTAAATGCCGGAGTCTCACAGGCAGACATTGCACTGCTTGGAACAGTAGTAGGTCCTAAAGAACTTAGCTACGCTGTTTTTAAGGATAGCTCCGGGATGCAGGAGGTCTTTAAGGTTGGAGAGTCTGTGTTTGGTCTCGGGAAGCTGTATAGCGTTAAAAAAGATAAGGTGCTGCTCAGGCAGGGAGAAAAGACAATAGAAATTCTCCTCGAAGATGTGAAGGTAAAAGAAGTTAAAAGCACAGTTTCCGGAGGAACCCCTTTTACCTCTGCATTTGCTCAAAGAACAGGGAGGGATACCTATATTGTTGATCAGGGGAATGTTCAGCAGGCGATCTCTAATCCCGGCCAGATGATGACCGATGCAAGGCTTAGACCCAATGTTATGGATGGCAAACAGGAAGGCTTTATTTTGAGTGAGGTAAAGCCAGGCGGTATTTACCAGAGTCTCGGACTCCAGAACGGCGATATACTTCTGAGGATTAATGAGTATGATATATCTAATCCTGAGAGGGCCCTCCAGGCATTTACAGCCCTTAAAGGTCTGGAAAGGGTTCAGGTTGATTTAATAAGGGCTGGTTCAAGGATGACAATGACTTATCAGATAAAGTAATATGATGATAGACATTTACAAAAAGTTTTTTTATGTAGCCGCAGGCTTCAGCCTGCGATTTAAAAACATTGAAATTTAAAAATACGCAAACTATAGTTGATAGTCTCGTAAAAAGTCGTCATTCTCGCGAAAGCGGGAATCCAGAGAGCATGGAACTACTTGAAAACACTGGATTCCCGTTTGCACGAGAATGACAGAAAACAACAAATTTGGACTTTTTACGAGTCCGTCAAAGTTTGCGGCTACAAAATATATAATTTTTTAGAAGAGATTAATCTAAGATTTGGTTATGAAAAGGGTTATAAATATGAAAACCTTTAAGAGTTCAATGAATGTTATTTTACTTTTAATTTTTGTAAGCTTTTATTTGTCATTAATCACTATAACCAAATCAGCAGCGGATACAGATATACAAAAGGAAAAATCGGAAACAACCAAGCTTGATAAAGTAAAGGGCAAGGATAAGAAGGTTACATTTAATTTTATAGATGTTGACCTCTCAACTGTAACAAAATTCATAAGCGAGATCACAGGGAAAAATTTTATCTTTGATGAGAGGGTGAAAGGCAAGATAACAATAATAGCGCCTTCAAAATTATCTGTTGAGGAT
>JBGOWS010000164.1:0-5212 GCA_041478735.1 Thermodesulfovibrionia bacterium
AAATCCTTGAAGGCATCTTTTGCAGAACGTATTGCAAATAAGGCCTGAAATACACCGATAGCAAGAGAGGTAACGCCGATTGGTATTACCTCAAAGACCCACCAAATGCCTGCCAATAAAAAGAGGGCGATAGCCCCTTTGCCCTGTTGTGATAATGGAAATGCCTTGCCTGTGGGGTCAACAGCATCTCTCCACGGAGGCATATAATAAATAACAAGAAATAATGACAGTCCCAATAAAAGGAACATTACCCTTTTCCAGTCAAATACCGGCTTTGTTTCTGCAACAACTATCTCGGGAGGCGGTTCCGGTAAGCCTTCAGTTCTCTTTTTCTCAATTTTTGCCATCTCTATTGCCTCCTATTCTTTCAAAAGTGCATTGGATATTTCATCGAATATCTCTATCATCCTTACAAGTCCGATGAACTTCTTCTTGTTTTCCAAAACCGGCAGGAGAACCAGATCATGGTGAAGCATCAGATATGCCGCCTTTGTTATTGGGTCATCAGGTTCCACAAAAAACTTGGCAGGCGACATTATCTCGCTTACAGTCTTTTCCCCCAGCTCTTTGGATTCTTTGGTAAAAAGTGTATCCCATATAAGGGATAGACCCGATTCATCTTCTTCAGAGACCTGGGCTTTTGTAATCGGTTTCAAAAACCTTGGTTCAAGTCCTTTCAAGATGTCTTTGAGTGTCAGGGTTCCGAGAAGATTATACTTCTCGTCAAATACCAGTATCGCCATAGGCTCAGGGTATTTCTTACTGCTGAAAAAAGATACCTTAACGATTCTCACGGCCTGGCTTATCGAAAACCAGTGGGGTATGTGAGGATACTCAAAAATACCGATCATCAAATCCTTTGCAACTTTGCCTTCTGACATAGAAACCTCCTTGTTATGCTGCTTTTCTTTCGAGATCTATTAAAAATTTGATTTTGTCTGCCCCTTTGACAGAACGTGCATACATTATCTGGGTATCTCCAGAATATATTTGCTGGGTCAGGAGTATTGCGGCTGAACCCTCTGACAACCTCAGAAGTTTGCCTTCATCTGGCTTAAGTTGAGTAATCCCAATATGGTTTTTTATCCTTGTAATTTTTATCCCGAATTTTTTTTCGAAGAGTTCAATGAGAGAAATGTTTTTAACATCTTCCTCTAAAAGCAGAGGACATATATGATAAGGGATATAGGCTTCCTGCAGTAAAACAGGCTCGTCATCGACTGTGACTAATTTTTTGATATAAATAATATGCCGATCCTCCTGTATATCAAGTCTTATATCCAGACTGTTTAAAGGCATCATCACTGTGCGGGCAAGCACGTCTGTGGAAAAAGTAAAACCTTCTTCAAGCATAAACTCTCTGAAATTCATTGACATTGTCAGTCCTTCATGTTCAGCCCTTTGGCAGATGAAGGTTCCTTTACCCTGCTGGCGTCTTAGGAAGCTATGCCTTACAAGCTCCAAGATAGCGGTCCGCACCGTTACCCGGCTTACATTGAACATGTTGCAGAGCTCCTGTTCGGTGGGTATCTGAGAGCCGACAGTCCATTCGTTGTTTTCAATCTTCTTCTTGATTATTTCGTAAAGCTGTATATAAAGCTTTTGATGATTCTCTCTGTCTATTAATTCCATAATCAAATAATAATGAGTTATATCGTTATAATGTTATGCAATTTATTTGTTACAACAATATGCTATCTTATTGTTTTAAAAATCCTTTTTCAATCGGGTGAATACTGTATTTTTTTGTCAGGTGAATACTGTATTCAGCTTCGTGCGTCATACTTGTCCAAAATACTATATGAATTTATTGCTTTTACCGGATTCCATAAACGAGATTGCCACGTCCCTATCGCTCCTCGCAATGACGGAAGAGCAGGTCAATACTTAATCTGTCATTGCGAGCGAAGCGAAGCAATCTCTTGTCTTGGACACTAATAGTCGGGGGTTTAAAAATATAGAGGTTAGCTTATTCTTTAAGAAGACCGGTCCTTATTGCATATCTGACGAGGTCTGCTGTTGTATGGAGGTCAAGTTTTTGCATAATTCTGGCCCTGTGGGTCTCAACAGTCTTAACACTTATACATAACTTATCAGCTATTTGTTTATTGGAAAGACCTGAAGCGATTAACCGCAAAATCTCACTTTCACGAACAGTAAGAATATGATTTCCAACTTCTTTGGCCATACATGAATTCAGAACCTTCTCCGAGATGGAAGGACTGATGAATTTCCCGCCGGAAGCAACCGCCCGTATCGCGTAGAGCAGATCTTCAAAGGCATCATCTTTCAATACATAACCTGATGCATCGGACTGTACAGCTTTTTTGGCTGTAAGAGGGTCATTGTGCATGGTAAGAAGTATAACCCTTATTTCAATGCCCTTACTTTGAATTTCCTTTATGATTTCAAGCCCGCTCAAACCAGGCATTGAAATATCAAGGATTGCAACGTCCGGCCTTTCTTTCTCTATAAACGATAGAATCTTAAGTCCTTCTCCCGCCTCTCCCACTACTTCAATATCTTCAGCTGATTGTAATAATTTCAAAAGGCCTTGTCTGAAGATAACATGGTCATCAGCGATTACAACTTTTATCACTGTAAAGGAACCTCAATATGAATAGATGTACCAATTTTGTCAGAACTATTTATCCTGAGTATACCGCCTAATAGCTCAACCCTTTCTTTTATCGTATAGAGTCCGATACCAGTATCTCTCTTTTCTATCTGAGCAGGGTTAAATCCTTTGCCATCATCTTTAATTTCAAATGACAAAGATGTTGTGTTCATTTTCAGTATAACACCTATTGTGCTCGCGCCAGAATGTTTAATTGCATTACTTAATGCCTCCTGGTATATCCGGTATATATTTTCCTTTAATTTTGAATCAATCTCTATCAAAGCTGCTGTGTGGATATTAATTTGTATTCCTGACTGCTCCTGAATTTTCCCTGCATGCCATTTAATAGCTTCCACAAATTCAATATTTTCAAGAAAAGAAGGCCTGAGATCCATCGCAATAGAGCGTATTTCATCTATTGAATGTGATATATCAGACATGAGTTCAGAGAAAAATTCTTCGTGGATAGGTATCCTTTCTTTTGCTTTTGACTCAAGCATTTTGAGCCTCAATTTCGCAGACAGCAGCGATTGGCCAACTCCGTCATGGAGTTCCCTTGCCAGTCTTTTCCTTTCATCTTCATGAGCATCGAATATTTTCAATGATGCTGATCTCAATTCCTCTTTAATTCTTGTGTATCTTGATGTAAGGGCATACATCACGCAGATCATAAAAAATACTGCTGAGTAGTCCCACAAGAAAAACCCGGTAATTTGTAGAAGATCCAATCCTCCTACAGATTCCAGGATAAATCCTGCTACGAGTCCTGTGATACCTAACAAAATCGGGCCTGATTCGTTGATTTTTTTGTAATATGATCGTACTGCATGAAATACTATAAAAACTGCTGCAAGGACAAAAAATAACTTCCATACTTTATATAAATATATCCTTGATGTATAACCAGGGAAGAGGATAATCCCCAGTGCAATGAGTGGAAATGCCATAAGAAATAGTTTGACAGAGAAGTTAAGCTTTTCCTGATATACATTCATTAGGAGCAATATAAGACTCACAGGAAGCAGGGCAGAGAGGATATTAATGGTTTGCTGAATGAATGTAGTTTTCAGTCCCATGTTATAAAAGGTAACACTTCCAAGCATAAAGAGGATTCCGTATATTGATGTAAACAGCCAGAAATATATGTATTCCTTATCTCTAAGACCTTTAAGATAAAAGAAGAAACATGTTACAAAAAAAACGGCAAAAAAAGTAAAGAAACAGAATTCTAAAATCAGAGTATATCTATCTCTATTAAATTTTTTAATCAAAAGAGCATTATAGTCTCCAATAGATACATCTTTATCAAATATTCCTCCGTTCAGATATGTATTCATTACCCTTATAGCAATGAGGTTATGACTGTCATATCTCAGGAGGGTTTCAGGGAGTACATAGAGTCTTTCAACTTTTGTTGCCTCTACAAATCTTTCACTAAGCAGGCCTTCTCCTCCAATCTTTACACCATTAAGAAAAACATCATCAACATCTCCTATCCTTCCGAGCAATATGGCTGGCTTGATTGCTTTGAAGCTTTCAGGAACAGTGAAGTGAATTCTATACCAGCCAACGCCTTTTTCAGGTTTTATTCCTTGTGCTTGCCAGCTTCCGGGAACAACGATTGACTGCCATTGTGCATCATCATAGTACTGTAAAGCCCAGGAAGGATTATCGCCCGGAGAGAATTTATGTATACCATCGAGCAGGATATGCTGCCCCGAAGTCTGTGCACTTATCCCTGCAGAATAAAATGATAATGCGATAAAGAAAAAGATTATTATTGTTTTCTGCCGCATTCCTCTATATTATGAGAAATCATTATTTGAATAAAAGAGTTTTTATTACAGAGCAACCAGACATACTGCTATAACTTCATATCTTACTTTATAAATAATTCTTATAAATTTATTTTTTATTGACATCATCTGCTGAAACCATGAAAATTAATATAGTTGCAAGAGAAGGAGCTGTCATGGATTTTTTATACATGCTTTTCCCTGTGTCTGGTGTCAAGACGTATATATTCATCCCTCCTCTGGTTGCACTAATCGTTTCTTTTTTCACGTCCATGGGCGGGGTTTCAGGCGCTTTCCTACTGTTGCCATTCCAGATGAGCTTTCTTCATTTCACAAGTCCTTCTGTGAGTGCCACCAATTTTGTCTTTAATATCGTTGCGATCCCGAGCGGGGTTTACCGCTATCTTAAGGAAGGCCGCATGGCATGGCCTCTGACCTGGGTTGTCATTGTAGGTACGCTCCCTGGTGTCTTTATAGGATACTATCTCCGGGTTTTGTATCTGCCCAATCCGAGGGCGTTTAAACTCTTCGTTGGATGTGTTCTGCTTTATATCGGCGTCCGTCTCGTTTATGAGATTACTGGTAAGGCAAAAGCTGGGAAGACAAAGATGAAGGCACTTGAAGATAAATTCAAGGAAAGGGCAAAACAGATTAAAGAACAACAAAAAAGCAGGGTGGCCTCCGGTCTCCCTCCAGAGGCTGTCGTCAAAGCAGTCTCAGCCAGTTTTACGAGGATAGAATATGAGTTCTGGGGAGAAAGGTTCTCATACAGCACAATAGCCATGTTTCTTCTTGC
>JBGOWS010000209.1:0-4315 GCA_041478735.1 Thermodesulfovibrionia bacterium
AGCAACCGCCGCAAAGATTTAATACCTGCACCTATGATATAATAGCAACAAAAATAAGGAGGTTATAATTGGTAAAACGTGCTGGAACATATAAAGGTGAAAAGAGAAGAAAAGAAATTTCCCGCCAGAAAAAACAGGAGGATAAAAGACAGCGGCGTTTTAAGAAAGAAGTAGATGCCCAACAAGATACCAAAATAGATTCAGAGGTTAAAGAAAAAGAAGAATAAAATTAAACTGAAAAATTTATCAAAAAGGATTTACTTTTTAATTCTCGAGATAAGTTCAGCGCAAGCCCTTAATTTAATAACTGCTCTACCTTTTCTTGAACATCTTCAGGAGTCATAATAACACCACCGGGTCTACCGTAAAATAGTACTTCGGATCTGCCATTAATTGCTAACTTAACATCTTCTACCATCTGGCCGGCATTCATCTCTATTGTAATAAACCGTCTTTTCACTCCGGAAAGTATGGAGAGTTCTTTCTCAGGAAATGGGAAGAGTGTAATCGGCCTGAAAAGGCCGATTTTCAATCCTTCTTGCCTGAGCCTCCTAACAGAAGAAAGGGCAATCCTTGCAGCGATTCCGAATGCAACTATTATAATCTCAGAATCTTCAATATAGTAACCCTCAAATCTCACCTCTTTATCTTTCATTACTCGATATTTTTTCTGGAGTATATTGTTTCTCATTTCAAGTTCACCATCTCCCATGTAAAGGGATTTTATTACCCGTGGTGCTCTATCTTTGCAGCCATCAAGCACCCAATCTTTTAAAGGAAGCTCAGGTCTCGCATATGGTGTTGGATAAAAAGGTTCCATCATCTGCCCGATAACACCATCTCCGAGTATCATTACAGGATTTCTATATACGTCTGCCTTGTCAAAGGCGAGCAATGTGAGGCCCCATAATTCCTGAAGATTATAAGGAGCGTATACAAGTAGTTTATAATCCCCGTGCCCTCCGCCCTTGACAGACTGGAAATAATCTGCCTGACTACCGGAGATATTCCCAAGGCCTGGTCCGCCCCTCTGTATGTTAACGATGACTGCAGGGAGCTCAGCACCCGCAAGATAAGATATTGCCTCCTGTTTCAGGCTTATGCCGGGACTGCTTGACGAAGTCATGGCCCTTGCACCTGCAGCAGATGCACCATAAACCATATTTATTGCAGCAAGTTCGCTTTCAGCCTGAATAAAGACGCCGTCAACTTCAAGCATCCTCCAGGACATATACTCAGGGATCTCATTCTGGGGTGTTATTGGATAACCTGCATAGAAGCGGCAGCCTGCCTGAATTGCAGCCTCGGCAATCGCTTCATTGCCTCTCATGAGAACCTTTTTATTCACGCTGAAAATTATAACACAAAATCCCTAACCTATTAAATAATTAGCTGTTTTTAAAATTTATAAATTTGTTTTCCATTGTAGACATCATCTGTCTTGGCAAAGTCCTAATTATCATTTCTCAAAAAGTTACCTTTGGAGTCTCTGCCTGACCTTCTGGAATCTCATAGTATTCTGCAGCAGATACGCTTGCTAAAGCAGCAAAACACCTGCCGAAAACAGTTCTTCTGTACGTATTCAGCAGTTGTACAGATTCATTGTATCTCTTTCTCTCAACAGAAATCCTGTTCTCTGTACCTTCAAGGCTATCCTGAAGTTTAAGAAAAGACTCGTTTGCCTTGAGTTGGGGATAAGCCTCTCTCAGGAGCAGAAGTCTTGACAGCACACCCTCAAGTTGATTGGATGCCTGTATCTTTCCCTTTACATCTTTTGCCTGAAAATATTTGGTCCTTGCCTCAGCAATATTCTCAAAGAGTTCTTTTTCGTGCTTTGCGTAACCTTTGACTGTCTCAACAAGATTCGGAATCAGATCGTATCTTCGCTTTAGCTGGTTTTCAACCTGAGCCCAGCTTGCCTTAACATTCTCGTCCATTGCAATAACCTTGTTATATTCACCTACTACCCATTTGAAAGTCCCAAGTCCAATTAACAGTAAAATACCTACAACTATCAAAGCTATTTTTAAACCTCTTCCCATCGAAGTCCTCCTTTATACAGAAATATTATGCATAATTTTGCACATAAAATTAGAATTACCAGCCTCCAGATGCACCTCCTCCGCCAAAACCACCTCCGCCACCACCGCCAAAGCTACCTCCTCCGCCAAAACCACCTCCACTGCTCCAGCCGCCTCTTCTGCCACCAATTGAAGATGCTAACAGGAGAAAAAGAAACAGCCGCGGATGTTTTATGAATAATATTATTGCTCCTATAAAAAATAAAATGGCAAAGATAGTACTTATAATGCCCCCGCCCCTTGGTGACCTGCCATAATAAGCACGCCTTTCGAGCTTTGGCATTCCTGTTATCTCCACACCTTCGCTTGAGGCTATCTCGTTTATTAAGGCCAGTGTCGCAGCATATAATCCTGTAGAGTAATCGCCTTTTTGAAAATACGGCACAAGATACATACGCCCAATGCTTCCAACAAGACTGTCAGGCAGTATGCCTTCAAGACCATATCCTATCTCTATCCTGTATTTTCTATCTTTAAGTGCTACCACAAGTAACACACCATTATCCTTATTTTTCTGACCGAGCTTCCACTTTTCGTGCGCAGTCGAAATCGAGAATTCATCTAGTGATTCGCCTTCGAGTGAGATGATAGTAAGAACAACAACCTGGGCGGTCGTTTTTTGCTCAAGTTCCTTAAGGTATCTATCAAGGCGCAGTTCAACATCATCACTTATGATGCCTGCTAAATCTACCACATAGTTCGAGGGCGTTTGTGGTATAGGAGGCACAACCGCAAAAGAGGTTGTAACAAGAAGGAGACAGACAGGGATTATTAAAAATAGACTCTTATACCTGAAGTTCATCTATAATCTTCCCTATCTTCTCTGTAGCAATGTAGCATTCCTCAAAGACAGTATTGAGCTCATCCTTGCTAAGTTTTCGCTTTCCTCTCTTTATATCAAGAATCTTTCTAAAGATATCTGTATTGATATCAGTAGAAGCAGAAAGTTCTGATATAACCTCATGTTTTCTTATAGGTCGTTCCTTGCCCATGAGAAAAATTATCCCTCTAAAAAGTGGCATGTATCCAGCAATAGAGCTGGCAAAACGCTCAGTAAGCATATGCCTGTCTCCTGCTGAAGAGATGTATCCCTGCCTGAGACCGATCATTTTACTCTTTATCTCTCTTTCGCATTGATGCCTGAGGTCTACCCTGCTTATCTCGATATCTTTAAGTATATCCTTTCCAAAGACTGTCTCATGGATGAGTTTGAAATCCAGAAATTCAATAGGAAATACATCCAGAGAATGCTTGATATATTCAGGAGTCATAACAAGAGGCGCAGCTATACCCTTTTTGCTGTATCTTTTGCCGAGAGGTGCAATTAACTCAATAAACTTTAAGTCCATCTCTTTTAGTACAAATATGCTATTGATATCAGAGGTCTTCTCGTTAAAATCCTCTGTTACGGCGCTACCAACTATATGGATTGAATGGATATTCTCAGAATAACCACTTAAGATTTCTTCGATAAAGGGTCTTATCCTTTGGACAACCACAGGTAAAAGTCTTTCTAAATTTATATCAAACATTCTCAAACCTCCTGTCTATTTTGTCTAATACTCTTCCTATATGAATGTGAACTGAACAATTTTACTGTAGAATTAACATTAGGTCAAGGAAGCGCGATATCTCCGAAATATGTTACTTCAGCCCGGGCCAGGGTTTATCCTTCGGCATTCATCCGTCTTTTCCTCGGAAGACCCGCTGCTTTCACTTATCCTCATGAAGGTTGGTCTCCATCTTATATGCTATTCGTTATCAAAATTTATGGCTTTAAAACAGGCTACCTTAGGAGGTTCTAAAAATTCCCATTTCGCTCGTATACCACAGTAAAGTAAGGCTACCTCAATATGAAGCATGGCGATGCCACAGTCAAGTCGCTTCGGGATATTAAATGTATCTTTGAGATCATCTACGGAAATAGTGATACTATTTAGATCAACATGGAATCTCCAGGGCTGGCGATTAACAGCCGAAGGAGCTACCCTGGCTGCTTCAAGCGCTGTTTTTATCCACAGAGACCATTTTAAATTATCTAGGCCTGTTACTAACTCAGAGAGAGGTTTGCGTTTATGTGTCCAACCAAAACATGTCATGATTTTCTCTTCCAGTGACCATTTCTCCATAACATAACCAACAGGTGTTACTGCAAAAACCCTTTCGTTTTTTTTGATTACAGCAAGGGATGCAGCTATATCCGGTCTGAAAAAACCTCCTACCCAACAAGTGCC
>JBGOWS010000263.1:0-3333 GCA_041478735.1 Thermodesulfovibrionia bacterium
GATAGAGCCTTTTGTCGATGCATATATTTCAGGTTCTACTCCTAACCCGTGTGTATTATGCAATAGGTTTATCAAGTTCCCTTTTCTCCTGAAGGAGGCAGAAAAAAGAGGTGCTGAATATATTTCCACCGGGCATTATGCAAGGGTCGAGCACGTTATAAGTGATGAGTTATGCGTTATGAGTAAGAAGTATAGGCAGGATGAAAACGCATTACGCATTACGCGTCACGCATTACTTAAAAAAGGAATTGATTCCAAAAAGGATCAGTCGTATGTCCTATACGTTCTGACACAAAATGAACTCAAAAGACTGATTCTCCCGCTCGGCAACTATAAAAAGGAAGAAGTCAGAAAAATTGCAGAGGAACTGGATCTTCCTGTAAAAAGGGCTGAAAGCCAGGATATATGCTTTGTTGAAGACAGAAATTATTTTAAATTTATTGAGAAACTTTCTTCTGTTGCAGGGAAACCAGGTACTATCGTTGATATGAACGGTAGGGTAATAGGAACACACAAGGGAATTCGTGGATATACCATCGGCCAGAGAAAAGGACTGGCGATTTCTTCTCCGGAACCCCTTTATGTTTTAAAGATAGATGCCATGAAGAACATAATATATGCAGGACCCTGCAAGGTTGCGAAGAAAAAGGTTTTTTTTGTTGAAGACCTGAACTGGATTAATCCTCCGCCATCTGAAAACTTCAGGGCATCTGTAAAAGTGCGCTCCATGATGAAAGATGAACCAGCAACTGTATTTTTAATCCCCCCTCCCCTCACCCCTCCCACCAGGGGAGGAGAATCTTCAACTATTCCCTCTCCATTGATGGGGGAGGGCAAGGGAGGGGGTGACCGTGAGATTGTTCGTGTTATCTTTGATGAGCCACAGTGGGCACCTGCTCCCGGGCAATCAGCAGTATTTTATGATGGCGATACAGTAATTGGTGGAGGGACAATCAAAATACCAGCCTGACTATATCAGGCACTATCTCAATTTTTGCTGGTGTTTTACCAAAGTAGTCACCATCTATCTGTATATGGGCATTGCCATCTATCTGTATTTTCTCTGCCTTTAGATATTCTACATCTTTAAATCCAAGATGGCTTCCTGTTACTATACCAACGACATATCTGAAAATGTCTAAACGTTTTTTACCTTTGAAAATACAGATATAAAGGACCGGGTCGGTAAGCCTTGCATCGGGTGTAACCCTAAAATTCCCTCCGTATTTGGCCGCCTTCCCTATAATTGCAGAAAATCCAGAATAACTTTTTCCATCAATATTGAAAGTTAATTCAACAGGATCGAATTTATACAGGGTTTTTATTCCATTATAGATATAAGCGCCTTTGCCTGAAAATTTTTTAATGGTGTCGCTTATTCCAAAAACTGCCTCACCATCAAAGCCAATGCCTGCCATTAAACAAAAATAACGAGCGAATTCTTGCCTTGACAAGTTGCCAGTGGAGATCGAACTCAGAATAATTCTGCCAAGTGAAACCGTTTGGGGAGTATTGCCCACAGCTATTTCCATTGCACCTTCTACATTTTCGGGGACACCGAGTTCCTTCGCAAGCACATTTGTGGTTCCGAGTGGCAGAATCGCCATTGGCACTTCTGATCCTGCGATACCGTTAATTACCTCATTGAATGTGCCATCACCACCTGCTGCAACAATCAAAGATGTTGATTTACCCACCGCCTCTCTTGCAATACTCTCTGCGTGCCCTCTATGCGTTGTGGAAAATACCTCTACTTTATAACCTCTTGACCTCAAGAAGTGAGATGCCAGCATTATCTTTCTTCCTGACGATTTTTTTGCTTTAGGATTATTTATAAGAAAAATTGAGGATTTCATCTATTGAAACTGTACCTCTGCATAAAGCAACATTTTTAATTATTACAGGCATTCTTTCAAGGTAATTTATCATCCCTTTAACATTTATCCCTTCCTTTACAAAAAATGCCCTCCCTCCACTTTTGCTTCTCCTATGCTTGATATTTGTTATTCTTAAATATCCATATCTTTTAGATGCTACATAGCCAGTTGTGTAGTTCGGGTCATCAGATGCACATAATTCAGCCACCACGTGTCTAAAGGATATAACCTTCGATGCGAGGATAAGGGCTTCCTTAACAATGTTTTTATTAATCCCGTGTCTTGAAAGCCTTAAGGAAAGTGTTTTTAATGCCGACCTGTCGACTCCAAGCCGTGAAGCCCTTACCCCTCTTTCCATATCAGGCTCAAGCCGATCGCCTTTTTCTGCAGTGATAATAGCCGCACCCCTCATGCCGCCCTTCTCGATTAATTCAAAAGCTGTGTCAATAGCCTTTTTTGATATTCCTAATGACTGAAGTAGCTTAATAGCTGCATTTTTCCCTTCACCCGGTCTGCGACAACCAATTGTAGCTACAGGCAGCGCTGAGATTTCCTTTGGCTTTCGCTTTATATCCTCAATCGTAATTATGATTTTACCGGCCTTGCCTTTCGGATGGTTAAGTGCCCGCAGGGTATATTTTTTAACGACCTTTTGAATATCTGACACATCATAAAGTCCTTCTGCACCAGAGATATGAATTTCTTTCTGAGTGTTTACTCCATACTGCTTACTGCCTGCTATTTTCGAGGCCCTCATCCTTATGCTCCATAGATTATTCATATTAGAAGTGATTATATCGATACCTGGTAAGTGTTGACAAGTGATTGGTACGCAGGGAGAATTTATACTTACTTTTCCTGGATCAATGAACTACCCCGCTGCAGAGCTGCGAGGTATCAAGTCTGTCATTCCGGCTCGTCCGGAATCTTTCTGTATCTCTGTATCAAGAAGGATTCCCGACAAGCGGGAATGACAAACATAACTAAAATGAATTATTGAACCTCGAAGCAAAGCTTCGAGGAATTTCTTTAGATTAACATTACAGTTGCATAATTTTTAATGTGGAGCGTCTGCAAATGCTTGACAAGAGTACATTTGATTCCGATTATAATTATGCAGTTAAAGTTCACTAAAAGTTAACTCCTCGTCGTCATTCTCCGGCTTGACCGGAGAATCCAGTTCCTTCTTCTGGATTGCCCGATCAAGTCGGGCAATGATGATTGGTTGATAAAAATTTTATGCAACGTTTAGATTAACATTTCTTTTTTTATAAAGATAAGGTACTATGTCTGATAAATTTTTTTGACACTCCTTCCCCGATCCACCGTCAAAAAAGATAAAAAACCTCGTTGTCCTTGTTGACAGAATGTTAGAATAGTTCTGCAACAAACAAACTAACACCAACGAGGTGAAGATATTATGGCACAGAAGGCGCTTCCGTATGAATACGAAATC